>RGEP01000037.1 GCA_009918225.1 Betaproteobacteria bacterium
GTGGCCCGTTCCCTGTTGCGGCATTTGGCGCACGCAGTGCGCGTGGGGAGCTTGGGCCTGCACATAGGCCTCAACCTCGTCTGCCCCATGTCCGGTGATCACGATCGTGTGGGCCGCTTGCAGCGCAGCACAAGCCTGCATCACATGACCCAGTAGCGGCAGCCCCGCCAAGGTGTGCAACACCTTGGGACGCTTGGACTGCATGCGGGTGCCTTTGCCCGCAGCCATGATGACGATGGCGAGGTTCATGAGCGTAGCGGCCTTTAGCGCTTGGCGGGCAGCGTGACCGTTACATCATGCGCCTGGGGCTTGGCATTGGGGAAGTCCGAAAGGGCCGCTGAGAACATGGCTTGGAAGACGGCCACGTCGGTGCTGATGCCGCTGGAGACGGCGCGCGCCTCCCACAGGGGCACGCTGGTGGCGCGGTCTCGCAGCAGCACGGCCACTTCCCGGTCGGGGGGCGGTGCGGTGCGCCAGCCCGGCGGCGTGCTGTAAAAGCGTTGACCTGTCCAGGCCGGGCCGCGCCAATACCGCGGACCCCAGCGCCACCACAGGGGGTCGGCCCAGGGTGAGACGTCGTAGCGTGTGACGCGGGCGCCGATTTGCACCACCACGTCAGCTGCTTCCAGGGTGGGTGCCTGGCGGAAGCCCGCGCCCTGCAAGGCACCATGAGCAGCCGCCTCCAGGGGAGCCAAGGTGCTCGTGGCGCTGCTCTGCGCTGCCTGTGAGGGCAGGCGTTCGATGAAGTAGCTGCCAGCCGGGCGCCCGGGGGGCCACTGCCCGAAGCTGCTGACTTCACTGCTGATTTGGTTGAGAGAAGCGCAGCCCCCAAGGGCTGCCAGCGAGGCGGCCAGAGCGACCGCGCCGAGTTGACGCCGTTTCATCGATGTTCTCCTGATTCCAGCGGCAGCACCTTGATGGTGGCCTGTGAGGGCTGCGAAGGCCTTGTGCTGCCGCAATCATCGTCCTCATCAAAGGCTTTGTCACCTTGCGGGTCAGCTTGGCCGTGCGCTTTGAGGGTGGCGAAGGGATAAAGGTTGCGGTCCATCATGTGAGACGGCACGATGCTGCCCATGGCCGTGAACATGTTGTCGATGCGGCCGGGGTATTGCCGATCCCAGTCGCGGATCATCGCCTTGATTTGGGCGCGCTGCAGGTTTTCCTGGCTGCCGCACAGGCTGCACGGGATGATGGGGTACTGCTGAACTTGCGCCCAGCGTTCCAGGTCGGTTTCGGCCACATAGGCCAGCGGGCGAATGATGATGTGTTGGCCGTTGTCGCTGACCAGCTTGGGCGGCATGCCCTTCATCTTGCTGCCGAAGAACATGTTCATCAGCAGCGTGACGACCATGTCGTCGCGGTGGTGGCCCAGGGCGATCTTGGTGCATCCCAGTTCTGTGGCCACGCGGTAGAGGATGCCTCGGCGCAGCCGAGAGCACAGGCTGCACAGGGTCTTGCCCTCGGGGATGAGGCGCTTGACGATGGAATAGGTGTCTTGGTTTTCGATATGAAAGGGCACGCCGACCCGCGTGAGGTACTCGGGCAGCACGTGTTCAGGAAAGCCCGGTTGCTTTTGGTCAAGGTTGACCGCGATCAGGTCGAACTCGATGGGCGCGCGCTGGCGCAGGTTTATGAGGATGTCCAAGAGGGCGTAGCTGTCCTTGCCGCCGGACAGGCACACCATGACCTTGTCGCCGGGTTCAATCATGTTGAAGTCGGCAATGGCCTGGCCCACCTGGCGGTGCAGGCGCTTGCTGAGCTTGTTGGCCTCGAATTCGGCTTTGGCCGCGGCGGCGCTGGAGCTGCTCATTTGTGGTCCTTCATGCCGAAGACCTCCACGCCCACGGCATCGCAATCGGGGTAGACATCGGGCTTTTCAGTGCTGACCCGTGCAGCGCGCACCTGGGGATGGGCCAGCATCAGCTGCAGCACCTCATCGACCAGGGTTTCTTGCAGGTGGATGTGCCCCTTGGACACGCGTTGGGCAATCGTGCGCCGAATGAAGTCGTAGTCGACCACTTCGTCGAGCTTGTCGGCCTGCGGGGTGCTCAAGGACAAGGGCACGTACAGCTCCACGTTGATCAGCACGCGCTGCTCGCCGCGCTTTTCAAAATCATGCACGCCGATGTTGATCCACACCTCGTAATTGCGCAGAAACAGGCGTCGGCAATCCATGAGGGCGGGATGAGACAGCAGGGTTTGCATGGCGTGCCTTATCGGGAATCGGTTTGAGGGGTGAGAAACAGCACATCACGCGACTGGGGCGACAAATGCTGCCCCCCATCGACGAGCAGGGTGGTGCCGGTGATCGCTGGAGCGCGCAGCAAGAAGGCCACGGCCTGTGCGATGTCTTGCGGCGTGGAGGAGCGCCCCAATGGGGTCATGGTGTGCGCCTGAGCGAACCCGGTTTCGGTCATGGGCCCGGACACCAAGGTGACCCCTGGGGCCACGCCGCCTGGGCCAGCAGCGTGTTGGCCGATTCCAGCGCGGCCTTGGACAGGGTGTACGACAGGTAGTCTGGGTTGGGGTTCCAGAGCTTTTGGTCCATGAGGTTGACCACACAGCCATGCGCGCCCGGGCGCGACTGCAGGTGTGCATGCAGGCACTGGGCCAGTACCACGGGTGCGGCTGTATTGGCCAAGAGATGACGCGTCAGGGCCTGGTATCCGAAGCTGGCCACGTCGTCGTACTCAAAGAGCGAGGCGTTGTTCACCACCGCATCCCAGCGGCCGCACCAACGCAGCACGGATGCTGCGAGGCCTCGGGCCTGCTCTTCGTCGGCCAGGTCGGCTTGCAGCACCTGCACCGGCGTGCCGCGCTCGCGCAGCTCGGTGGCCAGGGCCTGGGTGTCGGCTTCGGACTGCCGGTGGTGCAGCGCCAAGGCCCAGCCCTGGGCCGCCAATTCCAGCGCAATGGCCCGCCCGATGCGGCGCGCCGACCCTGTGACCAGGGCCACGGGGCGTTGGGATGTTGAGGTGGGGGCGGTGCTCATCAGGCGGGGTGGACGGGTTGGGTGGCTGGGCGCGGTCTTGGGACAGGCTGAAGGCCTTCCTACAATGGCGGCCATGCCTATACCGCCTGCTCCCGCGGCCACTGCGGAATTATCGGCGCTTGGGCCCGATTCCTTGGCGCAGCACATCCGAAAGGCCATGGCCCAGGACGGTGGATGGTGGCCGTTTGAGCGCTTTATGTCCGCGGCGCTGTACACGCCGGGCTTGGGCTACTACAGCGGCAGCCACTTGCCCTTGGGGCGAATGCCGCAGGACGGCAGCGACTTTGTGACCGCGCCCGAGCTCTCGGGTTTGTTCGGCCAGGCCTTGGCGGTGCAGGTGCAGCAGGCTTTGGCGGCCACGGGGACCGCGGTGGTGTGTGAGTTCGGCGCCGGCTCGGGCGCCTTGGCCGAACAACTGCTGCAGGCCCTGGGCGATGCGGTGCAGCGCTACGACATCGTGGACCTCAGCGGCAGCTTGCGCCAGCGCCAGGCGCAGCGCTTGGCGCGCTTTGGCGACCGGGTGCGCTGGCTGGACGCTTGGCCGCAATCCCTTGAAGCGGTGGTGGTGGCCAACGAGATGCTCGACGCGCTGCCGGTGACGCTGTTGCACTGGGATGGACAGCATTGGTTTGAGCGCGGCGTGGCCTGGGATGAAGAGCAGGCGGCCTTCCGGTGGGAAGACCGCCCCACCGACTGCCGGCCGCCGGTAGACGGCAGCCAGCCCCCCAGCCTGGAGGATGCCCGTCTGGATTGGCCTTCGCGCTTCGTGCCGGGCACGGTGGTGGAGGTTCACCCGCAAGCCGAAGCCTTCATGCGCAGCTTGGCCCAGCGCTTGGTGCGTGGAGCGGCCTTCTTCATCGATTACGGCTTTCCGGAGCGCGAGTATTACCACCCGCAGCGCATCGGCGGCACCCTGATGTGCCACCAGGACGCCGGCTTGGGCGTGCTGGGCTATACCTCCCAGGCGCGCTTCTTGATGAACTGTGGGCTGGTTGACCTGATGACACAGGCCACGCTGCCCGAGCGGGCGAACGCCGCCAAACTGGTGACCGAGCATGAGATGGGCGAGCTCTTCAAGGTCTTGGGGCTGGCCGCTGGGCCAGGCTTTGGGGCCGTGGGCTTTGCCTTGGGCGATCGCTCCCACACCCTGTAGGCCGGCCAAGGACTGAACATGCTGCGTTGGGCACTGGTGATTCTCTTGGCCCTGGTCTTGTTCAGTTGGGCGCAGCCCCTGCTGCACGCGTTCAGAAAGGCGGTCAGCTCCAACCGAGATCGAGCAGGGCCTGTACGCGGGCCTGGTGGATGCGCTGACCGATCGCAGGCCCACGCAGACCGTCCGCACTGGCGGCCTGGGCCACGGCGGCGGTGTCCAGGGCGAGCCCGGCTGCATGGGCCTGCTGCAGCCGCTGGGCCTGGGGGTAGCCGTCGCCTTGCCGGCCCAGGCGTCCACGCGCATCGCAGGCACAAGCTTGCAGAATGAGCGGCAAGCGGTCCGCGCGGCGCCAGGCGTCCAGCCGATCCAGCAGCCGAACCGTGGCGGCAGCTGAAAACCCGAGGCTGGCGTGCACATGTCCATGTTCACGCGCCACCACCTCGGCCAGTTCGCGGCACTCTTGGGGCACGCGCCAGCGTTGGCACAGCGCCTGCAACAGTTGCACGCTGCGGCCCTCATGGCCGATGTGGCGGGGCCACTGCGCGCTGGGCGTGTTGCCCTTGCCCAGGTCGTGGCACAGGGCCGCAAACCGCACCGCCAGGGGTGCATTCACCTGGGCCGTGGCATCCAAGACCATCATCAGGTGCACACCGGTGTCGATTTCCGGATGGTGCTCGGCCGGTTGTGGCACGCCCCAAAGCCGGTCGACTTCGGGCAGCAGGCGCTGCAAGGCCCCGCAGGCGCGCAGCAACTCAAACATGCGGCTGGGCTGCGCCTCCATCAAGCCACGTGAGAGTTCCTGCCACACCCGCTCGGCCACCAGGGCATCGACTTCGCCGGCTTGCACCATGTCGCGGCACAGGGCCAGGGTCTCGTCGGCCACGGAAAAGTCGGGCCACCGTGCCGCAAAGCGGGCCAGACGCAAGATGCGCACGGGGTCTTCTGCAAAGGCAGGGCTCACATGGCGCAGCGTCTTGGCCTGAAGGTCGGCTTGCCCGCCGCAGGGGTCGATCAGCGAGCCGTCTTCGTCTTGCGCAATGGCGTTGATGGTGAGGTCGCGCCGCTTCAGGTCGTCTTCGAGGGTGACGGACGGATCGGCCTGAAACTCAAAGCCGTGGTAGCCGCGTGCGGTCTTGCGCTCGGTTCGGGCCAGGGCCACTTCTTCGCGGGTTTGCGGGTGCAGGAAGACCGGGAAGTCTCGGCCCACCGGCACATAGCCCTCGCGGGCGAGGTCTTCTGCTCGCGCGCCCACGGCCACCCAATCGCGGTCACCCGGCGGGCGACCCATGAGCCGGTCGCGCACCGCACCACCGACCAGGTACAGGCGCCAAGCGGGGGCCGACCCCTGGCTGGATTGGCGCGTCATGGCGGGGCCTTGGTCCTCAGCGTCGACCCGCGCGGGTGCGCAGGGCGTCTAGGCGGGCACAGCCTTGGCCCGGGCTGAGATAGGCCGGCCCAATGGCCTTGAGCGAGGCAGGCGTGATGCCCAGGGCTGCCAAGCCCGGTAGCTGGCCCGTGGCCACATTGGGCACCTGCATCGAGGCGAGGTTGTCGCGCGACATCAGGGGCTCACCGGGCAGGGCTTCCATGGCCAGGGCCTGCAAGGTGGCCAGCGGGCCGGGCAGGGGCAGGATGGGCCGGGCACGGCCACTCCACTGGCCGGCCAGGCGCACCAATTCGGCCAAGGTGTAGACCTCGGGGCCCGCGCACTCCAACACCGCAGGGGTGTCTTCCGGCTTGAGGAGGCTGTGCACAATGGCCTGCGCGACATCTTCCACCCACACGGGCTGGAAGGTTGAGGAGGCGCCGGCCAGGGGCACCACCGGCGCCAGTGCCTGCAGGCGGGCGAAGGTGTTGAGAAAACGGTCGCGGGCACCGAAGATGACGGACGGGCGCAACAGGGTGAGCGCCTGGCCTAGCGGGGCCAGGGCCGCTTCGCCGGCGGCTTTGCTTCGCAAGTAGTTCGAAGGCGCATGCAGGCCCACGCCCAAGGCGCTGACGTGCACCACACGCTTCACGCCTGCTGCTTCGCAGGCGGCCGCCAATTGCGCGGGCAGGCGCACATGGGTGTGCTCAAACGCCTGGGCCGAGCCCTGCAGGATGGCCACCAGGTTCACCACGGCGTCACAACCCTGCACCAAGGCGCGCAGCGCCGACGGGTCGTGCACATCGGCCGGCTGCAATACCACGCCGGGCAAATGTCGGATGGCCTGCCCCCGGGCCATGCGCCGGGTGGGCACCAGCAGGGTGCCGCCGGGCGCAGCCCGCGTCCACTGTTCACAAAACGACTGCCCTACAAAACCGGTACCGCCCAACACCAAGACCCGCCGGGGTCGAGCGCTGGCGGGCCCTTCAGAAGCAGACAGGGAGTTTGTAGCCGGGAGGGTCATGGTGGGGTGTGGTTGGAGGCTGCAGTCGGCAGGCCTCAAGGGATTTCTCGGTCGGGGCCGGGAGCACTGGCCTCGCGCGGCCCGATGCTGCTGCCCAGGCGCGCTTTCAGGGACGCATTGCTCTGGCCCAGCAGCGCTGCGTACAGCGTGGCATTGGACAGCACCTTCTTCACGTAGTCGCGTGTTTCATTGAAGGGAATCGACTCAGCCCAGGCCGCCGCTTCGATGGCGGGGCCTTCACGCCAGCGCCGGGGTCGGCTGGGGCCGGCGTTGTAGGCCGCTGCAGCCATGGCCTGTGAACCACCAAAGTCATCGAGCACGATTTTCAGATAGGCGGTGCCGATGCGCAGGTTGGCATCTCGGTCGGTGATCATCTCGGGCTTGAAGGGCAGGCCGATGCGCTTGGCGGTCCATTTCGCGGTGGCCGGCATCACTTGCATCAGGCCCGATGCACCCACATGCGAGCGCGCATCGGTCACAAAGCGCGACTCCTGTCGGATCAGGCCATACACATAAGCGGGGTCAACGCCGATTTCGCTGGTCTTGGCCAGCACATCGCGGCGGAAGGGGGTGGGAAAGCGCTGATCCAGGTCCACCTCTTGCCGGGTGCGGTCGCTGGTGTTGATGCAGCGGTCCCACACCTCGCGCTCGCAGGCGCGCTCGGCTGCGGCCAGCAATTCGCGGTCGCTCATGCCGCGCAGGCTGAAGTTCCATTCGCGCACGCCTTCGCTGCGCAGGCCCAGGGCCAGCAGGCGCAGGGCGCGGGTGAGGCCGGGGTGCTGCAGGGCCGCTTCACGTTCAGCGGCCAGCGGGCGGGCCGGCTTGGGCGGCAGGCTCAAGGGTTGGCCCAGTTCTTCCAGGGCCAGCTTGCCGTAGAAGTGCAGGGGCGAGGCCAGGCGCTGCAGGGCCTGTTGGGCCTCGTCTCGCTGAGCTTGGCCCTCGGGCCCGCTGCGCGCGGTCTGCAGCAAGGCGCGTGCACGCCAGAACTGCCAGGCCGGGTCTCGCTGCTCGCGTTCGCTCATGGCGTCGACCGAGCGCAGGATGAGACGGGTGGAAAGGGCGTCGGCTGCCCGCAGCGAACTGCGCACGCCCCAGGCCAGGGTGTCATCCGACCAGCCCACCGGTTTGCCGCTGCGGTCTGCTGCTTCCCAGGCTTTGCGGTAATGCTGCGCCGCCGTGGTTTGCCCCTTGAAACCCGCTTGGCGTCCGATTTGGGCCCAGGCCCAGGCCTGCCAATCCGACGGCATTTGGCGCGCCCACCGGTCCTCCAAGCGTTTGGCGGCGTCTTCGGGGGCGTCTTGTGCTCGGCGGGCCAGGGCCAGCGCGGCCAGCGCACCGGCGTGCGCAGCCGGCCAAGCGCGCTTGGCGTCAAGCGCCTTGGCCGCGTTGTCGGTGATCTCGGCCACGGCTTTTTCCACCGCCGTGCCCAGGCTCTCCGCGGTTTGGCGGGCTACTTTGGGTCGGTTGGTCTCGATGGCCAGTTGCAGCTTGCGCCAAGCGGCATCAGGGCCCAAGACCTTGGCCTGTACCAGGGTTCGGCCCATGAGTTGGCAGCCCTTGTCGGCCTCGCGCTGGGCCAGCCATGCCGCCAGGGCGCGTTCGCGCAGATCGGCAGGCGCGCGGCCGAGCTCATGCTCGGCCAGCAGTGCGTAGCACGTGACCTCGCGGTCGTCGTTCATCTTGAAGCGCGGCATGTCCTGCGCGAAATCAGCCCAGGCGCGCCGATGGCCCAACTCAAGCAGCCAGTCGTTGCGCAGCCGGTCTTCCACGTAGCTGCCGGGCCAGCGCTGGTAGAAGCGCTCGACTTCGGCCGTGCCCACCTCGCCCAAGCGCAAGCCCAGGTGCCAGTAGTCCACCCACGAGGCCAAGGGATGGCCTTGACGCTGTGCGGTGTCGCGCAGGGCTTCCAGGCGTGACTTGTCGCGGCGCTTGAGGGCTTCGCGGGCCTCGTTGATCAAGGCGTCTTGGCTGGGAAAGGCTGCGCCGGCATCGGCCGCGGGGACCGTGAGCGCCTGTGCCGGCGCAGCAAGTGGCCACATCGCCGACAATGCGAGGCTCAAGGCTGCCGCTGCAAGCACCGCCCGTTGGCGACGGTGAACATTCATGAAAGATTTCCAGCCCTTGAGCTGTGGGGAGTGTTGCGGCATGGTGCACAAGTTTGCACGAGGAATTGGGTGACTGGCCAATGGATTTCAAACTCGACCCCAGCCGTGACAAGTCCTTGCTGCGCCGACAGCTGCAGGTGGAGCGCCAGACCATGGTCGACCGCCCCCTTCGCGCCGAGCAGTTGCAAGAGGTTCTGCAGGTGTGGCTCTTGGGCCGCAGCGAAGTGGCCATCGGGGCCTACTGGCCCATCAAGGGCGAGTTCGATGCCTTGCCCGCACTGTACCGATGGGCGGAGGCCGATGGCCAGCGCATCATCGGCCTGCCGGTGATCCTGCGCGAGAACAAGCAACTGCGCTTTCATGCCTGGTGGCCGGGATGCCCCATGGAGGAAGACGCCTACGGCATTCCCAAGCCCAAGGACACCCCGCAGTTTGAGCCCCAATTGCTGCTGGTGCCCTGTGTGGGCTACGGGCCCCGCGGGTTTCGCTTGGGCTATGGCGGTGGTTTTTACGACCGCACCCTGGCGGATCTGCGCCCCAAGCCGGTGACGGTGGGGCTGGCCTACGCGCACGGGCATGTGCCGTGGCTGCAGCCCGAGCCGCACGATGTGCCGCTGGATGTGATCCTGACCGAAGAGGGTGTGGCCTGGCAAAAACCGGCTTGAAGCCGGCGGCATGCGCCCGCCAGGCTGGCCTTAACGGCCACTCAGACGCGCGCAGATGTCCGTCACCGCCGTGGCTTGGTTCATCGTGTAGAAGTGCAGCGCGGGCACGCCGGCGGTGCGCAGTTGGTCACACAGGTCGGTGATGACGTCCAGGCCAAAGGCCTTGATGCTGGCCGCGTCGTCACCAAAGGACTGCAGACGCAGGCGCATCCAACGCGGGATTTCGGCGCCGCAGTTATCGGCAAAGCGAATGATGCCGCTGCTGTTGGTGATGGGCATGATGCCCGGCACGATGGGGATGTCCACGCCCAAGGCATAGGCTTCGTCCACGAAGCGGAAGTACGCATCGGTGTTGAAGAACATCTGGGTGATGGCCGAGTTGGCGCCGGCCTTGACCTTGGTCACGAAAGCCTTGAGGTCCTCTTGCGGCGAGCGCGCCTGGGGGTGCATTTCCGGATACGCGCCCACTTCGATGTGGAAGTGCTTGCCGGTTTCCTCGCGTATGAAGGCCACGAGGTCGCTGGCGTAGCGGAACTCACCGAAGGCTCCGTAGCCGCTGGGCAGGTCGCCGCGCAGGGCCACGATGCGCTGGATGCCGCTGGCCTTGAACTGCGCGAGCTTGTCCCGGATGGAACTGCGGCTGGCACCGATGCAGCTGAAGTGTGGCGCGGCTTGGCGGCCCTCGCTGATGATGGCCTGCACGGTCTGCAGTGTGCCGTCTTGCGTGGAGCCGCCAGCACCGTAGGTGACCGAACAGAACTCGGGATTGAGCGCATAGAGCTGTTGGCGAACGGTTGCCAGCTTGGCCACGCCCTCTTCGGTCTTGGGCGGAAAAAACTCCAGGCTCAGGGGCAGGCCGATGGGCGTGGTGGCATTCATGTGGAGACCTCAGCCCGCACGGCGCGGGACGGATGGGCAGCCTCAGGCTGCATCAGGATGAAGTATTCGGCATTGCCATCGCCCCCCAGGATGGGGCTGGGCAGCCAGGCCAGAACCTGCAGGCCCAGGGACTGGGCCACCCCGCGCAAACGGGGCTCGATCTCATGCACGGGTGCACCGGGCTTGACCAGGCCGCCCTTGCCGATGTGCTGGGCCTGCAACTCAAAGGGCGGCTTGACCAGCATGAGCAGGTGGGCGTTCGAGCCCAACAGAGGCAGCAGGGCAGGCCATACCAGGGTTTGCGAAATGAAGGACAGGTCGCCGACGATCAGGTCAAACCCATTCGGGGGCAGGTGCGAGGCGATGTGCTCGGGCTGCAGGCTGCGCGCATTGATGCCCTCATAAACCGCCACCCGGGGGTCCGCCCTGAGCCGCGGCACCAACTGCCCGTGGCCCACGTCCACCCCCACCACATGCCGGGCCCCCTGTGCCAGCAGCACGTCGGTGAAGCCGCCCGTGCTTTGGCCCACGTCCAAGACGGTGAGGTCCTGCACGGCCAGGTTCAAGGCCGACAGGGCGCCTTCGAGCTTCAAGCCGGCGCGGGAAGCCCAGCGCAGCTCAGCGTCGTCGGTAACCTGCAGCTCACACCCGGGCGGCAGGTCTTCACCAGCCTTGCGTGGGGTTTGCCAGGGCTTGGTGGCCTGGCGCCAACGGACGGCCCCCCGCTCGATGAGCCGCGCGGCGGCCGACCGGCTTGGGGCCAGCCCCTTTTCAAGCAGCAGCAGGTCGGCTCGCATGCAACAAGCCACCGGCGGCTGCAGGCAGCAAGCCTGCAGCGCGGGCCGATGGTTGATCAGTAGCGGTAGGTGTCGGCCTTGTACGGGCCGTCCTTGTTCACGCCGATGTAGGCGGCCTGCTCGTCGCTGAGCTCGGTGAGCATGGCGCCGACCTTCTTCAGGTGCAGGCGCGCCACCTTCTCGTCCAGGTGCTTGGGCAGCACATAGACCTTGCCGTTCTCATAACGCTCCTTCTTGGTGAAGAGCTCGATCTGGGCGATGGTCTGGTTGGCGAAAGAAGAGGACATCACGAAGCTGGGGTGGCCGGTGGCACAGCCCAGGTTCACCAGCCGGCCCTTGGCCAAGAGGGTGATCTTCTTGCCGTCGGGGAAGACCACATGGTCGACCTGCGGCTTGATCTCGTCCCACTGGAGCTTTTCCAGCGAAGCCACGTCGATTTCGTTGTCGAAGTGGCCGATGTTGCAGACGATGGCCTCGTC
>RGEP01000361.1 GCA_009918225.1 Betaproteobacteria bacterium
GTCTCGTTCGACCTGCGTGTCAACAACATGAAAACCTCCTGTTGGACAACCGGTTGATAAAAGGGTTTGCAGCCACGTGCCGCGCTTAGACGCGGGCGGTGCTGTAGTAGCGCTTGATGTGCTCGGTGAGGCGGTAGCCGGCCTGGTCGGCGTCAGCCGGCGCCGGGGCGGCAGCAGCCGTCTGCTCGGGCGCAGCGGTCAGCCCGGTGGATGCCACGGCAGCCACAGCGGCCACGGCTCCAACGGCACCGGCGCCGGCCAGGGCCTTGCGGCGGGAAAGCACTTGATCAGAAGCTGGTTTCATGAAACCTCCATTCAATCCAGCACGGTACGGGCACGGCACACGTGTGCACGCCCGTGCATAGGGTGTATTGGCGCGAAAACGGCCAGGAGCGGCAATGCGGGACTGCCCTGATGGGAATTGGGCGCTTTGGCGATGGCCTGCGACAAGTTGTCGCAGCGCCCCCCGCCGCGGCCCTCATGGAAAACCCGTGGTTCGGCCGAATCCCCCATGTCGGCGGGCGGCGCGGGACCGGTCCCTACAATCCGCGCCGTCATGAGCCAAGCTGCACCGTCCCTGGACCATCTGAAACCTGGCACATGGTCCTGGGCTTCTGCCTTGGTGGTGGATGACGAGCCTGGCATGGTCCACTTCATGGCCAAGACCCTGCAGCCCCTGGTGGGCCAGCTGCACTGCGCCTCCAGCGCTGAAGAGGCCGCCGGTTTGGTGGACCAGCACCGCTTTGACCTGGTGATCTTGGACATCTCCCTGCCGGGCCAAAGTGGCCTGGATTGGCTGCAGGCGCTGCGCGCGAGCGGACACACTTTTGAAGTGGTGCTCATCACCGCCTTCGCCGATGTGGACTCGGCCATCACGGCGCTGCGTGCCGGGGCAAGCGACTTCATCCTCAAGCCGTTTCGCATACCGCAGGTTCTCAACTCGGTGCGGCAGTGTTTGGAGCGTGCACAACTCAAGCGCGAAAACTTCCTGCTGCGGCGCAATCTGGAACAGCGTGCGCCCACGCCGGGCGCCTTGATCGGCTCATCGCTGGTGATACGCGGCCTTCAGGAAGCCATCCGCCGCACCGCCAGCGTCGACAGCACCGTCCTGTTGACCGGTGAGAGCGGCACCGGCAAAGAGCTCGCAGCCCTGGCGCTGCACCACGGCAGCGCCCGCGCCGCGGGGCCCTTCGTTCCGGTGAACTGCGCCACCTTGTCGGGCGAGCAAGCGGAAGAGGAGCTGTTCGGCAGCCCTGGGCGCGATGGCCTGTTCGTGTACGCACAGGGCGGCACGCTGTTCCTCGACGAGGTGGCCGAGCTGCCGCTGCCGCAACAGGCCAGCCTGCTGCGGGCCTTGGAAGAGCGCCGCATACGGCCCATCGGGCGGCGCCAAGAAATCCCGGTGGATGTACGGATCGTGGCCGCCACCAATCGGGCCCTGGCCGGCGAAGTGGCCGCGGGACGCTTTAGAGCTGACCTCTTCTACCGCCTGCAGGTGGTGGAGATCCGACTGGCCCCCTTGCGTTCACACAAGGAAGACATTGCCGAGCTGGTGCCGCACTTCATCGAGGTGCTGTGCAACCGCTTGGGCCTGCCGCCCATTGAGGTCACCGCACAGGAGTTGGACTACCTGCAGGCCTATGACTGGCCGGGCAATGTGCGAGAGCTGCGCAACTTTATCGAGCGCTCGATCATCTTGGGCTCGCTCAATGTGTCGGCTTTGTACCCACCCATGCCGCGGGCGCCCGAGCCTGAAACCCTTGCCGTGGCCGCGGGCCCGGCGGCCCGGTCGGTGGCCGGTCACGGCGCTTCCACGCCCGAGCCGATGCA
>RGEP01000362.1 GCA_009918225.1 Betaproteobacteria bacterium
AGGCGCTTGGCATCCGGGAACCACTTGAAGGCGTCCACGCCGGTGGCCACGTCCGCGGCGCGCCTCGCTTCGCCCCCATCGGCATTGATGACGTAGAGCTGCGGCGTTTCGTCCTTGCGTCCGTCCTGTTCACGGCGGCCGATGAAGGCGATCAGTTGGCTGCGCTCGCCGTCACCGGCGCGGGCCGGGCTCCAGCGGGGCTGGCCGTCCTTGTCGCCGCAGCGGGTCAGTGCCCGCGCGGCGCCGCCCAGCGTGGACAACAGCCACAGTTGGCTGCTGCCCTTGTTGTCCTTCATCGAATAACGGGTAACGCCCACCACCGCCTGCGCACCGTCAGGGCTGAGGCTGGGCACACCCAGGCGCTGCAGCTGCCACAGGGTGTCCACGTCGAGGGTCTTGATCGCGTTGGGCATGGGGTTCAACTCCGTGGTCTTGAAAAGCGCCGCGCCACTGCGCGTCCCAGGCCGGCACCCAGGCCCACCAGCAGAATGCCCATCAGGCTGTCGCCACCCCAGCCTTCGGCACTCATGAAATCAAAGCCCAGCAGGCGGGCGGCCAACCCGCCGGCCAGGCCTCCGGCCACAAAGCCCAGGGCGTCGATCACCCCTTCGAGCAGGGCCTGCTTGAGTTGTGCGTGCACCACCAGGCCCGATCAGCGATTGCGGCTTTGCATGAACACAAGCTTCTCGAACAGGGTGATGTCCTGTTCGTTCTTGAGAAGCGCGCCCACCAACGGCGGAATCACCACCTTGTCATCCTTGGAAGCCAGCAGTTCAGGCGCCAGATCTTCGGCTACCAGCAGGCGCAACCAGTCCAACAGTTCGCTGGTCGAAGGTTTCTTCTTCAGACCCGGCAGGTTGCGCACCTCAAAGAAAGTGCGCATGGCCGCACTCAGCAGCTCTTGCTTGATGCCCGGGAAATGCACATCCACGATCTTTTGCATCGTGGTCGGTTCGGGGAACTTGATGTAGTGGAAGAAGCAGCGGCGCAGGAAGGCGTCGGGCAGCTCCTTCTCGTTGTTGGAGGTGATGAACACCAGCGGCCGGTGCTTGGCCTTGATGAGCTGCCGCGTCTCGTAGACGTAGAACTCCATGCGGTCGATCTCGCGCAGCAGGTCGTTCGGGAACTCGATGTCGGCCTTGTCGATCTCGTCGATGAGCAAGGCCACGGGCTGCTCCGCCGTGAAGGCCTGCCACAGCACGCCCCGCAAGATGTAGTTCTGGATGTCCTTGACTTTCTCGTCGCCCAGCTGGCTGTCGCGCAGGCGGCTGACGGCGTCGTATTCGTACAGGCCTTGCTGGGCCTTGGTGGTGCTTTTCACGTGCCACTGCAGCAGCGGCATGTTCAGCGCCTGCGCCACTTCTTCAGCCAGCATGGTCTTGCCGGTGCCGGGCTCACCCTTGACGAGCAGCGGTCGCTTCAGGGTGATGGCCGCGTTGACGGCCAGCATGAGGTCGTCGGTGGCGACGTATTGGTCCGAACCCTTGAATTTCATGTCAGCAAAAGCCCTGCGAGGTCATATGGCGGGGAAGGGGCCCTGCGGGCTCGATGACAGAGCACTGCAGGACGTTCAACAAAGCCGCCCGGCGCAGGGCCGGGCGTCTTGCGTGAGCCTGTTGCGGGTGGGCCCGAGCACCCTGGATGCACCCGGCTCAGGCGCGGGTCAGTATAAAGGGGGGGCCTATAATTCCGGGCTGTTCAGTGTGCGCCGGCGGTGTGGCCAGGCGCTCCAGAAAAAATGCCGACCGCAGGGCCAGCACCCGTGGCGGTCAGACCAAGAGATGTCGAGGGAAACTTCATGATCAGAGCACTCACCCTGTCGCTGGTCA
>RGEP01000363.1 GCA_009918225.1 Betaproteobacteria bacterium
ACGAGGCCATCAACGCCGTGCTGCGCCAGCCCGATGTAGGCGCGCGCTTGGCGGGTCAGGGCATTGAAGTGCGCGGCGGGTCGGCTGACTCGGCTCGCACCTTCATTGAAGGCCAAATCACCACCTGGGCCAAGGTGGTGAAGGACAACGACATCAAGGCCGACTGATCACTGCGGCACAAAGCCGCTGGCCTTGATCACCTGGGACCACGCTTGGGCGTAGCTGCGTTCGCGCTGGGCCAACTGCTCGCCGCTCATGTGGCCCACGGTGATGCCCATGGCGCTGAGTTTGTCTTGCAAATCTGCACGCGACAGCACCTTCGCCAAAGCCTGTGACCATTTGTCCAGCGCGGCGCGTGGGGTGCCGGCTGGCGCGAAGAGCCCGTAGTAGGGCACCTCCTCAAAGCCCTTGACGCCCAGCTCCGCGAAGGTGGGCACCTCGGGCATGGTCTTGTCACGCTGGGTACCCATCACCGCCACCACCTTCAGGCGCCCGGCCTTGTGATGTTCAATGAAATCGGGAATCGAGCCCGTGCCGGCGGTGATCTGTCCGCCCAACAAGTCGCCAATCATGGGCGCGCTGCCACGGTAGGGCACCGGCACCAGGTCCAGTTTGTAGCGTTCAGCCAGCGCCTTCACGGAAAACTCAGGGAGTGAGGCTGGCGCTGGAACACCAACGGCTCCTTTTCCACCGGCTGCCCGCACCGATCCCAAGTAGTCTTGAAAACCACCCGCGTTGCCGGCCCGCGTGGACAGGGCCAAGGCGTTCACAAAGGTGCCCAAGCCGGCCACGGCCACGAAATCCTTGGCGGGCTCGAAGCCCGGGTTCTTGATCGTCAGCGGAATGATGCTCACCGTGTGGTCATGCGACAGCATCACGGTCAGGCCATCCGGTGCAGCGGCCTTGAGCGCCTGCGCGGCCAACTGTCCACCGGCCCCAGGTTTGTTTTCCACGATCACCGCCTGGCCCAGCTCGTCCTTGAGCCGCTCGGCCAACAGGCGCGCAATGGCGTCGGTGCCCCCGCCGGCGGGAAAGCCCACGAGGATACGGGCGGTCTGCTGCTGGGCCTGGGCGGCGCCAGGAGCCCCCAGCCCGGCCAGGGCCGCGAAAGCACTCAGTGCCAGCAGGCTGCACAGGGTGAAGCGGCGCACTGAACGGGACCCGGGTTGATTAGGGGTGCACGCGGTCGCGAGAGGGGTTGCGATTGCGGGCATGGTCGCGGGTGCGGTCGCGGTCGTGGACGGGTGCGAGATTCGGTGCGGGGGGCGCTGGGGATGCATGTGGAACTCCTGTTCGTGAGGTGGATGCCCAGGGGCAACGGCCGGCTTCAGTGTTCGTGCATCCACGCGGCATGGCGTGGCGCGCGTTTGGTCTGGGCCCATTCATTCAACATGGCCCACTTCACTTCATCAAGCCGCTGCAGCATGTCGGGGGTGCTGGTGTCACAGGCCAGTTCCAGGCGGTGGCCATTGGGGTCGAAGAAGTAGATGCTTTGGAACAGGGTGTGGTTGGTGGGACCGATCACCTCGATGCCAGCAGCCTCGAGCTGGGCTTTGCGCTCCTGCAGTTCCTCCAGGGACCCCACCTTCAAGGCGATGTGTTGCACCCAATTCGGCGTGTTGGGGTCGCGGCCCATTTCCGGTGAATGGGGCAGTTCGAAGAAGGCCAACACATTGCCATTGCCGGCATCCAGGAACACATGCATATAGGGGTCTGGCGCCTTGGTGGAGGGCACCTCGTCCTCGGCAATGGCCAGCACGAAGTCCATGCCCAGGTGTTGGCGGTACCACAGCACGGTTTCACGCGCATCCTTGCAGCGGTAGGCCACG
>RGEP01000364.1 GCA_009918225.1 Betaproteobacteria bacterium
GCCGGCGCTGGCTGCGCTGATCACACGCATGGAGGCCGCGCTGGCCGTGACCTCGCAGCCAAACAGCGCCGGCGCATTGCTGGGCGACCGCCTGCCCGCAGGCGCGTTGCTGCTGGCTCACGCAGGCCGTCTGGCGATGGCTGACGCGGGCGGCGATGCCGACACTGCCACGACCGATGCGGGCGGTGCAGGCGACGACATCGACGCCGAACCCGAGGTACCGATCCCTTCAACGCCCACGGTCGACGGTTTGGTGATGGCCGTCGTTGACGACGCCTTCGCGGTGGCCCACGAACACCTGCGCGACGCCACCGGGCGCACCCGGGTGGACCAGTGCTGGATCCAGGACGGCGCGCCGCAAGCGGGTGACGGTGCGTCGCCGTTGGGTTATGGACGCATGCTGACAGCAGCCCAGATCGACGCCGCCATGGCCGAGCACCGACGCGGCCACAAGGGGCGATGGATCGATGAAGCCGGGGTGTACCGCACCCTTGGACTGCGCGAACTGACCGGTGTGTGCGAGCGCGCCAGCCACGGCACCCATGTGAGCGATCTGGCCTGCGGCAATCGGGTCGTAAGCTCCCCCGTTGTGGGATCAGATTAAAAATGGAGACTTCTGCTTCATTGCGAAGGAGAAGTCATGAGGAAGTCGCGTTTTACGGAGAGCCAGATGCTGGCGATCTTGGGCGAAGGCGAGGCTGGTCTTGCTGTGGCGGAGGTATGCCGCAAGCACGGGATCAGCGCCGCAACGTACTACCAGTGGAAGAGCAAGTACGCGGGGATGTCGGTCAACGAGCTCAAGCGGGTCAAGGAGCTTGAGGCGGAGAACGCCAAGCTCAAGAGGATGTATGCCGAGCTGGCCCTGGAGAACACAGCGATCAAGGACGTGCTGTCGCGAAAGTTGTAACGCCGATCGCCAAGCGCGCGGTGGTGGAGATCATGGTCAGCGAGCATGGTCTGTCGCGCGTGAAGGCTTGCAAGACCGTCAAGCTGTCGCGGTCGGCGCTATACAAACCTACGGTGGACTGGCTGGCCAAGGATGCGCCCGTGGTGGATGCCTTGAACGAGATCGTGGCCAAGCGAACGCGCTGGGGCTTCTGGAAGTGCTTTGACCGGCTGCGCGCCGATGGCAAGCCGTGGAACCACAAGCGTGTTTACAGGGTGTACTGCGAGATGCGGCTGAATCTCAAGCGAAAGGCGAAGAAGCGACTGAGCACGCGTGAGCGGCAACCGCTGCTGCAGACCTACGAACTCAACCGGGTATGGGCCTTGGACTTCATGCGCGACACGATGTACGACGGCCGTCCGTTCCGAACCCTCAACGTGATTGACGAGGGCAACCGGGAGGCGCTACGCATCGAGGTTGGCACCTCCATCCCGGCGGGGCGCGTCGTGCGCGTCCTGGATCAACTGCTGGAGGTCTACGGCAGGCCCCAGGCCATTCGGCTGGACAACGGCCCAGAGCTAACGGCCAGCGCCTTTACCGAATGGGCCGAGGCCAACGGGGTGAAGCTGATGTTCATCCAACCCGGCAAACCCAATCAGAACGCGTTCATCGAGCGGTTCAACCGCAGCTTCAGAGAAGAGGTGCTCAACGCCCACCTGTTCAATTCGATCTCCGAAGTCCAACAGGCCGCCGAGGAATGGGTGGTCGACTACAACGAATGCCGGCCACACGACTCCCTGGGCAGTGTGCCGCCGGTGGTGTTCAAGCCCAGGATAACCACAGCAGCAGTCTCTACTTCTAACCTGTCCACTTGACGGGGGAGCTTACGGAGGCTCGCTGAACGAAGCTGCATCAGGAGTCATGGAGCCGCACTGTGGAATGC
>RGEP01000365.1 GCA_009918225.1 Betaproteobacteria bacterium
CCGGGGTGAGCGAAACGGCCAGGGGCGTGTCGTCGCCCACCGCCTTGAAAACCGGGTGCACCATTTCATGGCCAAAGAAGCCGCCGCGCACCTCGCCGCGCACCCGCAGCCGCGCGCCCACGGCGAGGGTCTTTTGGTGCGAGGGATAAAAGTGCAGAAAGCGCAGGACCAACTCACCGCTGTCGTCGCGCAGCCGCGCCATGAATTGGCGCCGCGGCCGCAGCTCCACGCGGGCTTCCACCACCACGCCTTCACACTGAGCCGTTTGGCCATGGGCCAAACCCCCCATGGGCGCCAGCCGGGTTTCGTCCTCGTAGCGCAGGGGCAGGTGCAGCGCCAGGTCGATGTCGCGGCGCAGGCCCATCTTCTCCATCGCCTTCTGCGGCGCAGACTTGTCCTTGGGCGGTGCAGACGGCTCGGCCATGGCTTGATTCTGCACGGCCGCGCAGGCGATGGCCGCTGTTGGACAATGCCGCCTTTTTCACAGGTCGGTACAGCCTGCTGCCATGACAAACCCCATCCCTTCCCCGACATCGACATCGATAACCGCTTCGACCACCGGCCGCCCCGGCATCGACCGCGACTACACGCTGGCCGATTTCGACTTCCAACTTCCAGCGGAGCTGATCGCCCAACACCCGGCGGCCCAGCGCAGTGCCTCGCGCTTGCTCGATGGGCGCCAGCCGCAAGCGGCGGACCGCATCTTTCGTGAGCTGCCCGGGCTGCTGCAGCCCCAAGACCTGCTGGTCTTCAACGACACCCAGGTGATCAAGGCGCGGCTGTTCGGTGAAAAGGACAGCGGCGGCGCGGTGGAGGCTTTGGTGGAGCGGGTGCTGCCCGGCTTTGAGGTGTGGGCCCATGTGCGGGCCAGCAAGTCGCCCAAGCCCGGCAGCCGCTTGCGCTTCGCAGGGCCCGGGGGTGATGGCTTTGTGGCCGAGGTGCTGGGCCGAACCGGGCCTGATCAAGCCCTCTTCCACCTTCGTTTTCCCAGCGACCCGTTGCCCCTGCTGCAAGCCCACGGCCACGTGCCACTGCCGCCCTACATCACCCACGAAGATTCGGCCGAAGACGAAAGCCGTTATCAAACCGTCTTCGCCGCCAAGCCGGGCGCGGTGGCCGCGCCCACGGCGTCGCTGCACTTCGACGAAGGTGTCTTGCGTGCGCTGGACGAGCGCGGCATCCAGCGTGCGGCCATCACGCTGCATGTGGGGGCGGGCACGTTTCAGCCGGTGCGCACTGAGAACCTGCGCGAGCACCAGATGCACAGCGAATGGTTTGAGGTGAGCGCTGCCACCGTTGCGGCCATCGAGCAGGCCCGCGCGCGCGGTGGGCGCATTTGGGCGGCTGGCACCACCACCATGCGGGCCCTGGAGTCGGCCGCCCGAACGGCCGATGGCCGCTTGCAGGCCGGCTCGCGCGACACCGACATCTTCATCACCCCGGGCTTTGAGTTTCGCGTGGTGGATGGGCTGATCACGAACTTCCACCTGCCCAAGAGCACGCTGATGATGCTGGTCAGCGCCTTTGCCGGCTATGAACACATCATGGCCCTGTACCGGCATGCCATTGCCAGCCGCTACCGCTTCTTCAGTTATGGCGACGCCATGCTGCTGCAGCGCGCCAGCGCTTCAAACAACGCGGCTGCCGCCTAGAACCCGCAGACCCCAGGCCCGGGCCTGCGGCGCACAATCCACCCATGCTCCAGTTCGACATCCTGCGCACCGAAGGCCACGCCCGCCGCGGCCGGCTCACGCTCAACCATGGCGTGGTGCAAACGCCCATCTTCATGCCCGTGGGCACC
>RGEP01000366.1 GCA_009918225.1 Betaproteobacteria bacterium
GCTCAAGAAATGCCGCTAAAAGGGACACCCCGGTGTCCGCTTCAGCGGCACCGGGTTTTTTGTTGTCGGGAATCAGCACCACCGTGAGCGTTGGCGTCGTCACCCCCCAGAAGATGCAGTTCGACCAGCCCCTGCCCCTGCGCAGCGGCGCGCAACTGCCCGCCTATGAACTGGCCTACGAAACCTATGGCCAGCTCAATGCCCAACGCAGCAATGCGGTGTTGGTGTGCCACGCCCTGAACGCCAGCCACCATGTGGCCGGCACCTATGCCGACCAGCCCCACAACACCGGCTGGTGGGACAACCTGGTGGGGCCGGGCAAACCGCTGGACACCAACCGCTTCTTCGTCATCGGCGTCAACAACCCTGGGTCCTGCTTCGGCTCCACCGGCCCCACCCACCTCAACCCCGCCACCGGTCAGCCCTGGGGCTCCGACTTCCCCGTGGTCACGGTAGAAGATTGGGTGGATGCGCAGGCACGCTTGCTCGACCGTCTGGGCATTGGGCAACTGGCCGCGGTACTCGGGGGCAGCCTGGGCGGCATGCAGGCCTTGGCCTGGAGCCTGCGCCACCCCGAACGCCTGCGCCACTGCGTGGCCGTGGCCACAGCGCCCAACCTCTCGGCCCAAAACATCGCCTTCAATGAGGTGGCCCGCCGCGCCATCACCACCGACCCCGAGTTCCACGGTGGCCACTACCTGCGCCATGGCGCGATTCCCCGCCGCGGGCTGCGCGTGGCGCGCATGATCGGCCACATCACCTACCTGTCCGATGACTCCATGGAGGCCAAGTTCGGGCGCGAACTGCGCCATGGCGAACTGGCCTACACCACCCAGGACATCGAATTCCAGATTGAGAGCTACCTGCGGCACCAGGGCGACAAGTTCAGCGAGTACTTTGACGCCAACACCTACCTGCTCATCACCCGAGCCCTGGACTATTTCGACCCCGCACGCGAACACGGAGGCGACCTCAGCCGCGCCTTCGCCGTGGCCCGCGCGGTCCGCTTCCTGGTGGTGAGCTTCACCACCGACTGGCGCTTCTCGCCGGCGCGCTCGCGTGAGATCGTCAAGGCCCTGGTCGACAACCAAACGGCGGTGAGCTATGCAGAAATCGAGGCCCCCCACGGCCACGACGCCTTCCTGCTGGAAGACCCCCGCTACCACGCGGTGATGCGGCTGCGCTTCGAAGCCATTGCGCGCGAGGTGGGGGCATGAACGTGACAAAGGAATTGCCCCAACACCTGCGCGCCATCGCCGACCTGGTGCCCCCGGGCTCTCGGGTGCTGGACCTGGGCTGCGGCAAGGGCGAGCTCTTGGCGCATCTGATCGAGCAGCGCGGCTGCAGCGGCTACGGCGTGGAAATCGACGACAGCAACCTACAGGCCTGCGTGGCGCGCGGTGTCGACGTGATCCAACTCAACCTTGAAGACGGCTTGGCCATGTTCGCCGACCGCAGCTTCGATGTGGTGCTGCAGCTGCAGACCCTGCAACACCTGAAGAACACCGAGACCATGCTGCGCGAAACCGCGCGTGTGGGCCGCATGGGCATCGTCAGCTTTCCCAACTTTGCCCATTGGCCCAACCGGCTGTCGGTGCTGCGCGGGCGCATGCCGGTGACCAAGGCCCTGCCCTACCAGTGGTACGACACGCCCAACATCCGCGTGTCCACCTGCCACGACTTCCAGGAGCTGGCCCAGCGCAACGGTCTGCGCATCCTGCAGCACTTCGGCGTGCAGGCTGGCCACCGGGTGGACTGGTGGCCCAACCTGCGGGCCAGCGTGGCCGTCTTTCAGTTCGAC
>RGEP01000367.1 GCA_009918225.1 Betaproteobacteria bacterium
ACCTTGCGCCAATGGCAGGCCGTGTCGGAACAGGCGATTGACTTTGAGCGCTTCTGCCGTGGTGAGTACGAGGCCGCTGGCCGTGCCCAGCATGAAGCCGACCTGCTCAACTGGGTGCTGTACCCTGATGACAGCACCCATCAGGGCCGCCGTCTGCGGCTGAAGCAAGAGGCCTTCTTGGTCAGTGCATCGCTGCAGGACGTCGTCGCACGCCACCTGCGTGAAGTGGGCAACCTCGCAGGCTTGTCCTTGCGCAATGCCGTACACCTAAACGACACGCATCCGGCACTGGCGCCGGCCGAACTGATGCGCCTGCTGCTCGACGAGCAGGGGCTGCCCTGGTCGGAGGCCTGGGCCATCACATCACAGGCCATTTCCTACACCAACCACACCCTGATGCCCGAGGCACTGGAGACCTGGCCGGTGTGGATGTTTGAGGAGCTGCTGCCGCGCCACCTCGAGATCATCTACGAGATCAACCACCACTTCCTGGAAGGCGTGCGCCACCAGTTTCCGGACGATGGCGGCCTGGCCCAGTCCCTGAGCATCGTGGCTGAGCATGGCGAGCGCCGGCTGCGCATGGCCCATCTGTCGATCATTGCCTCGCATCGCGTCAACGGTGTGTCGGCGCTGCATTCCGACCTGATGGTGCAAACCATCTTCAAGGACTTCGCGCGGCTGTGGCCGCAGAAGTTTCACAACGTGACCAACGGCGTGACACCACGCCGCTGGGTGCAACAGGCCAATCCGGCCCTTTCGGCGGTGTTCGATGGGGCGCTGGGCGGCGGTTGGAGGCAAGACCTGATGGTCTTGCAAGGCTTGCGTGCCCAAGCCGATGACGCCACCTTGCAGGCCCGCTTCGCCCAAGCCAAGCTGGTCAACAAGCAACGATTGGCTGAACGCATCCGGCGAGATTTGGGCCTGCAGGTGGATGCGCACTCGCTGTTTGATGTGCAGGTCAAGCGCATCCACGAATACAAGCGGCAGCTGCTCAATATCTTGCAGGTCGTCGCCCGTTACCAAGCCATCTTGGCCCACCCACAAGGCCTGCAGGGCAAGCCCTGGGTGCCGCGCACCGTGGTCATGGCCGGCAAGGCTGCGTCGGCTTACCGAACGGCCAAGCTGATCATTCAGTTGGCCCACGATGTGGCCCGCACCATCAACGCAGACCCGCGTGTGCAGGGGCTCTTGAAGTTTGTGTTTCTGCCCAACTACAGCGTCAGCCTGGCCGAAGTCATCATTCCGGCGGCTGATTTGAGCGAGCAGATCTCCACGGCCGGCACCGAAGCCTCGGGCACGGGGAACATGAAGTTCTCGCTCAATGGCGCGCTGACCATCGGCACCTGGGATGGCGCCAACATCGAAATGGCTCAGGCCATGGGCGTGGAGAACATGTTCGTCTTCGGCCTGCGCACCGAGCAGGTCGAATCGCTCAAGCAGGCGGGCTACGAGCCCCGCCGCTATGCCGACCAAGATCCGGCCTTGGCCCAGGTGTTGCAGGCGGTTGCCGCCGGAGACTTTTCACCGGGCGAACGGGGGCGATACGGCGGCTTGGTGCAGGAGTTGCTCAACCACGATCCCTATTTGCTGCTGGCCGATTTCAGCAGCTACTGCGCGGCGCAATCGGAGGTTGATGCCTTGTATGCACGGCCTGCAGCCTGGCAGCGCCAAGCGGTGTTGAATGTGGCCGGCATGGGCGTGTTTTCCTCAGACCGCACGATTGCCGAGTATGTGGACCGGGTGTGGAGCGCGGCCACCTTATGAGCCAGCGCATCAGCGGGTGAATCCAGCTTGAGCGCC
>RGEP01000368.1 GCA_009918225.1 Betaproteobacteria bacterium
CCGCGAGGTGAGGATCAGAGCAACAGAGACGAGTCTGCGTGGGCAAGGACCGCACGGAGTGTTCTACGAGGTGCCGGCAACGCCGGCAGCCGCTCCCGAAAGGGAGCGGCCCCTGGCTTCAGCCAGGGGCCGAGTAGCACCCTGAGTGGGCTGCGCCCACTCAGAGTGAAACGGGCAATCTCTGCGCGCAGCAACACCAAGTAGGCCGGCGTTGACGTGACCCGCGGAGCCGGCGGGTAGGTGGCATCGAGCCGGGTGGGCGACCCCCGGCCCAGAGGAATGGCGGTCACGCCGTTGGGGCTGCAAAGCCGCAGCGGTGCACAGAATCCGGCCTATCGGCTTGCTTCACACATTTTTATGAACCCCCAAGCCGAACAACTGTGGACCCGCCCGCGCTGGCAGCTGGCCTTGCTGCTGGCCGGCTTGGGCATGGTGGGCCCCTTCGCCATCGACGCCTACCTGCCCGCGTTTGCGGGGCCCGAAGGCATCGCCCAAACACTGGGCGCCACACCGCTGCAGATGCAGCAGACCCTATCGGCCTATTTGCTGGCCTTTGCGGTGATGAACCTGTTTCATGGCGCCTTGGCCGACAGCTTCGGCCGGCGCCCGGTGGTGCTGGGTGGGGTGGCGCTGTTTACCGTGGCCTCTATCGGCTGCGCCCTGTCGCAAACCATCACCGAGCTGATCGTGTGCCGGGCCCTGCAGGGCCTGTCCGCGGGCGCTGGCATGGTGGTCTCGCGCGCCATCATTCGCGACATGTACCCGCCCACCTCGGCGCAACAGGTGATGTCGCAGGTGACCATCTTTTTCGGCGTGGCGCCGGTGATCGCACCGGCCTTGGGTGGACTTGTGTTTGTGGCGGGTGGCTGGCACGCGGTGTTCTGGGGTTTGGCGGTGGTGGGAGCCTTGCTGTTTTGGCTGAACTGGCGCTTGCTGCCTGAAACCTTGCACGCCTTGCAGGTGCAGCCCTTCAACCCCAGTCATCTGATGGCCGGTTACTGGCGCCTGGGCTCGAGCCGGCGCTTCTGGCTCTTGGCCCTGTCCAGCGGGATTCCCTTCAATGGGATGTTTCTCTATGTGCTGGCCGCCCCCACCTTCCTGGGGGAGCACCTGGGATTGCGGCCTACCCAGTTCTTCTGGTTTTTCGCACTCTCAATGACCGGTCTGACCCTGGGCGCCTGGCTGTCGGGCCGCTTGGCTGGGCGCATCGCGCCCCAGAAGCAAATCCGTTGGGGCTATGCGGTGATGGGGGTGGTGTCCCTGGCCAATGTGGCCCTCAACCTGCTGCTGCCGCCCAATGCGGCCTGGTCGATGCTGCCCGTGGCCTTGTTCTCCTTGGGGTGGGCGCTCATGGTGCCGGTGGTCACCCTCATGGTGTTGGACCTCGCGCCCGACCGCCGGGGCTTGGTGAGCTCGCTGCAGATGTGCGTGGGCAGCGCCGCCAACGCCCTGGTGGCCGGTGTGCTGGTGCCCCTGGTCATGCATTCGGCCTTGGCGCTGGCCTGCGCCTCCCTGGGCTTGTTGCTGGTGGGATGGGGCGCCTGGAAGTTCGACACCGCACATTCCAGGCCCAATTCCTGAGCCTGCCCGCGCCCTTCAGGGAAAGTCCTAGCCCGGCGCGCTGCTCAACCTCAACTTTGAGTGTGGTGGGCAAGTACTTCATTTGATTGATAATTTTGCGAGGGATCTGGCTTTTCAAGGGCCGTCTAAGTAATTGATTTGATTGAGATTTTTCGCTCAATGCGTTGACCAGACGCGTGGGAATCCGGTAAAGTGTCGGAAAGTGGTTTTTTGTGGGTG
>RGEP01000369.1 GCA_009918225.1 Betaproteobacteria bacterium
CATCAAGCTCTCGCGCCCGCAAGCCGCGGGTGGTGACCAAAACAGTGTGAGCCTGTCCAAGGGCTTTGGCAGCTACGACAAAGACGGCTTCAATGTGCTCGTTGGTGCGAGCTTCCAGAAGGATCAGCAGATCAAGGCTTCGGAACGCGAGTTCTCCAAAACCGGCGTCTTCCCCTTCACCTATCAGGGCACCAACTACTTCTTCTATCAAACCTCGGGCAATTCGAACCCGCCCAACATTCAGCTGTACAGCAAGACGGGCTCGCTGCTGGCCAACTTCAGCCCGGGCGCCCTCAACGGCACGAAGTGCGGCCCTGATCCCGCCTCGTTCCAATTGGGCAACACCTGCCGCTTCGATTACGCCTCTACAGTCGAGGCGCAGCCCCAAGCGGAGCGCAAGAACTTCTACGGCTCGGCTTCCTTCAAGCTGAACAAGGATTTCCGCGCCTTCGCCGAGGCCATGTTCTCGGATGTGGCGCTCTATGGCCGCTTCGCGCCGCCCGCGCAACCCCTGGCCATGCCGGTGGGCGGCACGCTGTACAACAAGTACGTGGCGCCTTATCTGACGCAGCTGGGGGTGAACGGGGCCAACGTGGGCCGTGCGGCCTACGGCATGCGCCTGGTGGATTCCGGCCTGCGATCCAACGACTACCTCACCAAGGGCAAGCACCTGGTCGTGGGCGTCGACGGCCAGCTCGGCGGCTTTGATGTCTCGGCCTACTACACCAAGTCGGGCAACGACCTGGAAGGCAACTATGGCGGCGGTTATGTGAGCCGCTTGAAGATGGATCAGCTGATCGCCAGCGGGGCCTGGGATCCTTTTGCCCAGGGCACCGCAGCCTCGCGTGCAGCCATTGCGCCAGCGGTGTTGCGTGATATCGACGCCTCCAAGTCCACCTTGGACGTGCTGTCCTTGCGTGGATCGGGTCCGCTTTTCAAGGCGCCGGCTGGCATGGCGTATGCCGGCCTCGGTGCTGACTTCACCAAACAGGGCTATTCATCGGCACCAAGCCCGATGTCGCAAGGCCCGAACGCCTTCCAGCCCAACTATGCGGACTTCCCGGTGGGCTCTGGCCAGGGTTCATTGCCATTTGACTCTTCGCGCAAGACCAAGGGTGCGTTCCTGGAAGTGCAGATTCCGCTGCTGAAGACGCTGGAGGCCACTGCGGCCGTTCGGTATGACAGCTACGACGCGGTTCAGAACAGCGCCAACTTCGACGCTGACCTGAATCCGATCAAGCCTGCGGTTCAGGGCAACTCGGCCTCGAAGTCCACCTACAAGCTGGCTTTCCGCTTCCAACCCACACAGGAGCTCTTGGTCCGCGGCTCGGTCGGTACGGGCTTCCGCGCGCCGACGCTCTCCCAAATCACCAGTCCCTTGACGGACTATGGTGTGGTGGGCAACCAGTATGACTGCCCGGCCAAAGCACCGGACCCCTTGGCTGCGGGCTGCCGCGCGATCCCGACACAGTACAAGCTGCAGTCGGGTGGTAACCCATTCTCGGGCGCTGGCGGCCTGAAGCCGGAAACTTCGGATCAGGCGAGCTTGGGCTTCCGCTTTGAGCCCAATAACCAGGTGACAGCTGGCGTGGACTACTGGTCGGTCAAGATCAAGGATCAGATCACGAGCGTGCCGGAGTCCACGGCTTTCTCGAAGTTCTCACAGTACCGCGGGCTGTTCTCGGTCACCACCGAGGCTGCCACGGGCTTGCCCATCCTGACCTTCAACGACGTGCCGTTCAACGCAGCCGTCAACGTGGCCAAGGGCTTCGACTTCGATGTGACCCTGCGCAACAAGCT
>RGEP01000370.1 GCA_009918225.1 Betaproteobacteria bacterium
GTGGCAGCTCGGTCATGCTCAGGCTCATGCTGCAGCCCTTGGGTCGAAGACGCGGTACAGGGCGTCGGCCAGCAGGTTCAAGGAGACGAACAGCACGCCAATCACCAGCACCGAAGCCATGACCGCGTTCATATCACCCAGCAAGAGGCTGGCGGTGAGGTAGCTGCCAAAACCGGGCCAGCCGAAGACCGTTTCGGTGAGCACCGCGCCTTCCAGCAAACCGCCGTAGGCCAAGGCCACGATGGTGAGCAGCTGCACCCGGATGTTGCGAAACGCATGGCCCCACACCACCTGGCGCTCGCTCAAACCCTTGACGCGGGCTGTGATGATGTACTCCTGCGACAACTGGGCCAGCATGAAGCTGCGCGTCATGCGGCTGAGGTAGGCCATCGAGTGCAAGCCCAGCACGGCAGCCGGCAGCAGCAGATGGCGCAGCGCGTCGCGCCAGGCGGCTGCATCTCGGGCCAACGCAGCATCCACGAGCAGCAGGCCGGTCACCGTGGGCACGGTGCCTTCAAAGGCCAGCCCGATGCGGCCCACGCCACCTGCCCAACCCAACCAGGCATAGAACACCAAGAGCCCCATCATGCCGAACCAAAACACAGGCGTGGAGTGGCCCAGCAGCCCCAGCAGGCGGGCCAGGTGGTCGGGCCATCGGCCATGGTGGGCAGCAGCCGCCACACCCAGGGGTATCCCCAGGAGGGCCCCGATCAGCATGGCCAGCGTGGCCAGTTCAACCGTGGCCGGCAACACCCGCCCCAGATCAGCCGCCACCGCGTTACCGGTCAGCAAGGCGCTTCCCAGGTCCCCCTGGGCCAGCATCTGCAGGTAGCGCCAAAACTGCACCACCAGGGGCTGGTCCAGGCCCATCTGTTCGCGCACCTGGTTGTAGGTGGACTGGTCCGCGTCTGGCCCCACCACCGCCAATACCGGGTCCAGTGGCATCACGCGACCGATGAAAAACGTGAGCACGAGCAGGCCCAACAGGGAGGTGCCCACACCGGCCATGCCACGCAGCAGTGTTCCTGCTTTCATGCGTGTGTTTCCTTGTGGACCAGGCGCAGCCGGGTTGAGCCACTGGGGTGCCCGGCGTAGCCTTTAACGTCGCGTCGGATCACTTGGGTGTCGGTGACCAAGGCGATCGGCTGCAGGCCACCCACCACCTGGTGCACACGCTCTTGGGCTTGCTGATACAAGCCGAGTTGGCGCGCTGCATCGGGCTCCACGAGCGCTTGCTCGATCAAGACGTTCAGGGTGGCGTCTGCATAGCCCGTGCGCCAGCCCTGGAAGTTGCTGAGCTTGGCGCTGTCGCGGTTGTCCGGGTTGTAAACCAAGGCCCGCAGGCTGGAGTGGGGGTGCGCCTCGGCTCCACCACCACCGCGGCCCACGATGATTTCAAACTGGCGCTCGCGCATGGCGCCATACACCTGGTTACCGGTGCCGGGCAGGATGCTCGCCCGGATTCCCGCCTGGGCCAATGTGGCCTGCAGGCTGGTGGCGATGCCCGTGAATGGGGGCTCGGCCATCACGCGAATGGTGGTCTCGAAGCCGTCGGCCATACCCGCCTCGCGCAGGAGTTGCCGAGCCTGTTCAAGCTCCAGCCGGTATCCCGGGCTGGGCATCGAGGCCGCCAATCCCGGGGGCACGGGACGCTGCTGCGTCTGACCATAGAACGCCAGCACACTGCCGGCGATGCCGTCGAAGTCGATCAAATGCCGCAACACCGCGCGGCGCACCCGTTCATCGACAAACCTCGGGTGTCGGGTGTTCAGGGCCACGTAGTAGAAATTGCTTCGGCGG
>RGEP01000038.1 GCA_009918225.1 Betaproteobacteria bacterium
TTTCATGCCTTGAAGGGCATCAACCTGGCCCTGCCGGAGAACAAGGTCACGGCCTTCATCGGCCCTTCGGGCTGCGGCAAGAGCACGCTGCTGCGCACCTTCAACCGCATGTTCGAGCTCTACCCTGAGCAGCGCGCTGAGGGGCAGATCCTGCTGGACGGTGCCAACATCCTGGACAAGAAGCTCGATGTGAGCCTCATCCGCGCCAAGATCGGTATGGTCTTTCAAAAGCCCACGCCCTTCCCCATGAGCATCTACGACAACATCGCCTTCGGCGTGAAGCTGTTCGAGACGCTCTCGCGCGATGCGATGGACGAACGCGTGGAGTGGGCGCTGAAGAAGGCCGCGCTGTGGAACGAGGTGAAGGACAAGCTGCAGCAAAGCGGCTCGGGCCTGTCCGGCGGTCAGCAGCAGCGCCTGTGCATTGCCCGCGGCATCGCCATCAAGCCCGAGGTGTTGCTGCTGGACGAGCCTTGCTCGGCGCTGGACCCGATTTCCACCGGCAAGATTGAAGAGCTCATTGGCGAACTCAAGCACGATTACACGGTGGTGATCGTGACGCACAACATGCAGCAGGCCGCGCGCTGCTCGGACTACACGGCCTACATGTACCTGGGCGACCTGGTGGAGTTCGGCCCCACACGCGAGGTCTTCACCAAGCCCAAGAAAAAGGACACCGAGGACTACATCACCGGGCGCTTCGGTTGAGGCCTTCAGGCCGACCGCAGCCTCCGCACCTCCCCACGACCGTGATCTGATCCAGGAAGACGACGATGAGCGACAAGCACCTTTCCACGCAGTACGACGCTGAGCTCAGCGCGATTTCCAACCAGGTGCTGCAGATGGGGGGCTTGGCCGAGTCCCAGGTGGCGCGTGCGGTGGAGGCCCTGACCCAACTCAAGCCCGATTTGGCTGAAGACGTGCTGATCCAAGAGGCGCGGGTCAACCAGATGGAGATGGACATCGACTCGGAGCTGTCGGCCATCATCGCCCGCCGCCAGCCCACCGCCCGCGACCTGCGCCTGCTGGTGGCCATCGCCAAGATGATTGCCAACCTGGAGCGGGTGGGTGACGAGGCCGCGCGCGTGGCCCGCACCACCAAGAAGCTGATCGAGTCGGGCATTTCCACCCGGCTGCCCATCCACGACGTGGCCCATGAGGCCGAGCTGGCGGTGGCCCAGCTGCGCAAGGCCCTGGACTCCTTTGCCCGCTTGGATGTGGCGCGTGCGCTGGAGGTGCTCAAGCACGACGACGAAATCGACCAGGAATTTGATGGGCTGATGCGCAAGCTCATCACCTTCATGATGGAAGACCCCCGCACCATCAGCAGCAGCATCGACCTGATCTTCGTGGCCAAGGCCATCGAGCGGGTGGGTGACCACGCCAAAAACCTGGCCGAAGTCACCATCTATGTGGTCAAGGGCGCCGACGTGCGCCACCAGGGTGTGGAGGGCCTGGACAAGGCGGTGGAGTAAAAATTTGTTGCGCCGCAGCAAAAAAGGCTTGCAAAACGAAAAATCGGGCTTATCATTCGATCCATGTTGCAGTGCAGCAAACGCTTGAAGACTGCAACGGAAACGATCCGAGTCCCGATTTCTTTCTCTTTGCAACCTCATTTTTGGAGCCCATCATGCTGAACACGCAACAATTCATCGCCGCCCAACAAGCCCAGGTCGAGTCCTTCTTCGACCTGACCCACAAGGCCTTCTCCAACATGGAAAAGGTTGTGGAACTGAACCTGGCCACCGCCCGCGCCACCCTGAGCGAGTCGGCTGACCTGGCCAAGGCTGCCCTGGCCGCCAAGGACCCCCAAAGCCTGATGGCCCTGCAAGCTTCCGTGCTGCAGCCCAGCGCCGAGAAGGCCACCGCTTATGGGCGTCACCTCGCTGACATCGCCAAGTCGGCCCAAGCCGACGTGGTGGCCGTGGCCGAGGCTCAAGTTGCTGCTGTGCAACAAAGCCTGCACCAGCTGGTGGACGTGGCCACCAAGAACGCACCGGCCGGTACCGAAAGCGGTGTGGCCTTCGTGAAGCAGGCCGTGGAAGCCGCCAACAGCGCCTACGCCAATGTGCAAAAGGCTGCCAAGCAGGCCACCGACATCGCCGAAGCCAACTTCAACGCCGTGACCGAAACGGCTGTGAAGGCCGCCAAGGCCGCTGGCAAGTCTTCCAAGAAGGCCGCCTGAAGACCGGTTTTGATCCCGGATTGACCTGATGGCGCCCGCGCGCCTGGTCAACACCCGCCGCCTGTGGCTGCTTGCAGCCCTGGCGGCGGTGTCGTTTGGGCTGAGCCTGTTGGGCTTGGAACACCGCGACGACGCCTGGCTGCTGAAGCTGGGCGGGCGGCCTGTGGATGTGCGTGGCGCGGCCTGGGCTGCCTGGCAGGATGCCGCGCGTGACTGCAGCGCGGTGCAGCGCTTGGACCCTGAGCGGGCTGCAGTTGCCGTTGCAGCCGTTGAGGCTTTGCGTGCCTTCAGCCCCCCCGACTCCTGGTCGGCGCGGGTTCGGCGCTTGGACTATTGGCCTTCACCGGCCAGCGGGCAACATCCGCAAAACCCGGCTAGCGTCCCGTCCGGGTGGTTCACCGTGCAGGCCGAATTCGATCGCTTGGAACCGGTGGTGGTGCTGGTGCGCCAAGAGGGCCCCCACGCCGAGGTCCTGGCCTCAGGGGTGTGGAGCGGCACCACCTTGCCGTGGAACCCGGCCTGGCGCATCCGCCGCTTTTTGTCCGACCGGGTGCCGCAGGCGCCGGCTGCGCTCTTGTCCTGCTTGGATCCCCTGGGCGTGTTTGCACAGCCGCCCAAGCCCCTGTAGCTGCGCCGCGGCCTACCAGGGCAAAACCTGCCCGTCGTAGGCGCGAAAGCCGCCGCTGTCCTCGGGCTGCAGGCCATCGAGCACCGCCAGCATCTGGCCCGCGGCTTCGGCCGGGTGCCGGCCCAGCGCCTGGCCATTGAAGGGCTCGGACAAGCCGGTGCGCACGGTGCCCGGGTGCAAGGCCGCCAAGACCAGGCCTTTGTGGGTACGCGCCAGTTCAATGGCCGCGGTTTTCACCACCATGTTCAGCGCGGCCTTGGAGGCCCGGTAGGCGTACCAGCCGCCCAGGCGGTTGTCGCCAATGCTGCCCACCTTGGCCGACAAGAGGCCTGCCAAGCTGCGCCCCTTGTCCAAGAGCGGCGCGAAGTGCCGCAGCACCAGGGCCGGTCCGATGGTATTGACCGCCAGCACCTGCTCAAAGGACGCCGCGCGCAAGTCCGCCAAGCGCTTTTCCGGCTGCAAGCCTGGGCCGTGCAGCAGGCCGCTGGCCACCACCAAGAGCTGCCAGGCTTGGCCGTCGTTGACGGCTTGGGCCGCGGCTTGCACGCTGGCTTCGTCCTGAAGGTCCAGGCGGGGGTGGCTGTGGCGGCCCAGGGCCTGCACGTGGGCACAACGCCCATCTGCCCTCAGGTGTTCGCAAAAGGCCTGCCCCAGGCCCCCGTTGGCGCCCACCACCAGGGCGCGATAGCCCTGCGGCAGGGAGGCCATGGACAGGACAGGGCGATCGCTGGCCGGGATGCTAGAAGGGCTCATCGATGACATCCTGCCATGCGCTCGCCCCCCAGTTAAACTCAAGGGTTTGCTTGCGTACAAAGGACCGACATGTTCATTTCCACGGCTTATGCCCAAACGGCCCCTGCCGCTGCCCAGGGCGGCATCGAGAGCAGCCTGATGAGCCTGCTGCCCCTGATCCTGATGTTCGTGGTGCTGTACTTCATCATGATCCGCCCGCAGATGAAGCGCCAGAAGGAACACAAGGCCATGGTGGACGCGCTGGCCAAGGGCGACGAGGTGGTCACGGCCGGTGGCCTGTACGGCAAGATCAGCAAGGTTGGCGAGTCCAACCTGCACATCGAAGTGGCCGAGGGCGTTGAAGTCATGGTGCAGCGCCAGGCCGTCACGCAGGTGCTGCCCAAAGGCTCGATCAAGTAAACCGCCACCGGGGCCGCCGCCCCGGCGCACGCCATGAACCGCTACCCCATTTGGAAATACGCCTTCATCTTGATGGCGTTGTTCATCGGCGTGCTCTACACGCTGCCCAACTTCTTCGGCGAAGCCCCCGCCGTCCAGGTTTCCAGTGCCAAGGTCACCGTCAAGGTCGACTTCAACATGGTCGACCGGGTGCAGAAGGCCTTGGACGATGCGTCCATCAAGGCCGATCGGGTCAATTTCGATGGGGCTTCGGTGCGGGTGCGGTTCGACGACACCGACACCCAGATCAAGGCCAAAGACGCGATCGCGCGGGCTTTGAACCCTGACGCGGCCGATCCCTCGTACATCGTGGCCCTCAACCTGCTGAGCCGCTCGCCGGCGTGGTTGGCCTCGATGCGCGCCCTGCCGATGTACCTGGGTTTGGACTTGCGCGGGGGTGTGCACTTCCTGATGCAGGTCGACATGCGCTCGGCGGTCAAGCAGCAGCTCGACGCCTACCAATCCGAGGTGCGCGGTGCGCTGCGTGAGAAGCGCATACGCTTTACCGGCCTGACCCGAGACGGTGACGGCCTGAGCGTGGTGATCCCGGAGCCCGCATCGGTGGCCGCTGCACGCGACCTGCTGGGCACCCGGCTGACCACCTTCACCTGGACCGAAGACAAGGTGCCCGAGGGCACCCGGCTCGTGGGACGCTTGTCGCCCAAGGCCATGGGTGACATCGGCAACCAGGCCTTGACCCAGAACATCGAAACCCTGCACAAGCGGGTCAACGAGCTGGGCGTGGCCGAGCCGGTGATCCAGCGCCAGGGGGCTGACCGCGTGGTGGTGCAGCTGCCGGGGGTGCAGGACACCGCGCGCGCCAAGGACATCATTGGCCGCACCGCCACCCTGCAGTTCCGCTTGGTGGACCAAGCCGGTACCGGCAGCGAGACCGTGCCGGTTCGTCTGTCCCCTGGCGAAACGGTACAGCGCACCGTGTCCTTGAAGCGCGAGGTGATCGCCACCGGCGAACAACTGGAGAAGGCTTCAGCCACATTGGACGAGAACCAGCGCCCGGCGGTGTCGGTGAACCTCAACGATGCAGCCGGCCGCGCCATGCGCAACGTGACCCGTGAAAACATGGGCAAGCCCATGGCCATCGTGCTGTATGAAAAGGGCAAGGGCGAAGCGGTTTCGGTGGCCACCATCCAGGGCGAGTTTGGCAACCAGTTCCGCATCACCGGCAACTTCACCCCGCAGGAAACGGCGGACATTGCCCTGCTGACCCGAGCCGGCGCCTTGGCCGCGCCCATGGAGATCATCGAAGAGCGCACCATCGGCCCGAGCTTGGGCGCTGAAAACATTGCCAAAGGTTTCAACAGCGTGATCTATGGCTTTGCGGCCATCGCGCTGTTCATGTGTGCCTACTACCTGCTGTTTGGCGTGTTCTCCACCCTGGCCCTGGCCTTCAACCTGCTGCTGCTGGTGGCGGTGCTGTCGATGATGCAGGCCACGCTGACGCTGCCGGGCATTGCGGCCATTGCGCTGACGCTGGGCATGGCCATCGACGCCAACGTGCTGATCAATGAGCGGGTGCGCGAAGAACTGCGCAACGGGGTGCCCCCTCAGTCGGCGATCTTTGCCGGCTATGAACGGGCCTGGGCCACCATTTTGGACTCCAACGTGACCACCCTGATCGCCGGCGTGGCCCTCCTGGCCTTCGGCTCGGGCCCCGTTCGCGGCTTTGCCGTGGTGCATTGCTTGGGCATTCTCACCTCGATGTTCTCGGCGGTGGTGTTCTCGCGTGCGCTGGTCAACCTTTGGTATGGCCGGCAGAAGAAGCTCAAGGGCGTGTCCATCGGGCAGGTCTGGCGGCCCGCGGCGGCGCCTGAGGGCACCGAAGCATCGACCAAGCTCAAGGCCTGAAACGGACAGGACGACACACCATGGAATTCTTCCGAATCAGCCGCGACATCCCGTTCATGCGCCATGCCTTGGTGCTGAACATCATTTCCTTCCTCACGTTCGCAGCGGCGGTGTTCTTCATCGCCACCCGAGGTTTGCACCTGTCCATCGAGTTCACCGGGGGCACGGTGATGGAGGTGGAGTACCAACAGGCCGCCGACATCAACAAGACCCGGGAAACCGTCGAAGCCTTGGGCTTTGGCGAGGTGCAGGTTCAGAAGTTCGGCACCTCACGCGACGTGCTGATTCGGCTGCCCGTGCGCGGCGAGATGAAGCAAGGCGAGGTATCGGCCCGCACCTTCGAGGCGCTGTGCGGTGCAGAAGGTGCAGCGGTAGAGAACAAGAGCTACACCACCCCGCAGGGCGAGCAGGTCTCGCGCATGGCCTGCGTGAAGGCGCAAGCCGAGCCGCTCAAGCTCAGCCGTACCGAGTTCATTGGCCCGGCCGTGGGGTCTGAGCTGGCGCGAGACGGGGCCTTGGCCCTGTTGTTCACCGTGATCGGCATCATGCTGTACTTGGCGGTGCGCTTCGAGTGGAAGTTCAGCGTGGCCGGCATCATTGCCAACTTGCATGACGTGATCATCATTCTGGGCTTCTTCGCCTTCTTCCAGTGGGAGTTCTCATTGCCGGTGCTGGCGGCCATCTTGGCGGTGCTGGGCTACTCGGTAAACGAGTCGGTGGTGATCTTCGACCGGATCCGCGAGGTGTTTCGCAAGTACCGCAAGCTGAGCACGCCGCAGGTGATCGACAACGCCATCACCTCCACGATCAGCCGCACCGTGATCACCCACGGCAGCACCCAGATCATGGTGCTGTCGATGCTGATTTTTGGTGGGCCCACCTGCTTCGCCGCATGCCTTCGGGTGGCGTGAACCTGCCCCATGCCGAGTACTGGTTCACCGGGGAGCGGCGAGGCCCCAGCTTGGACAGGCTGGCCCCTCACCTGGACCGATTCGGCACCTGGCTGCAGGTCTTCCTGATCGGCGTGTTGGCCCTGTTCATCTACGAGCGGGTGGACCCACGGTCAGCATCGATTTCAGCCCTGCTTTTTTTGGCGTGGACCATGGCTTTTTTGGGGGGCACGGTGTGGTGGGTACGGCGGGTGATGGCCGCATTCCCCGAGCCCGATGCCGCCACCCGCGGCGTCAAGCGCTTGCGCCGCCCCCGCCGCCCGGGCCGATGAAGGCCAGGGCCTGGGCCAGGCGCCCAGACCAGTCTGATTCTCGGTGTCCTGTGCCGGGAAAGACCCGCACCGCCGCATCGTCGGGGCCGTAGCCGCGCGCGCGCAGCAGCGTTTCGAACTGCCGCAGCCCAGGCTCATACAGCGAGTCCAGGGCATCGTCACCGCGGTCCACCCACAAGCGGTGCTGCCCGGCGGGGGGCAGGTGTTGTTCGAGGTAGGCCAAGAAGGCCCGTGAAAGGTCTTGTTGTCGCTTGTCGAGATCGCTGCGGCTGGCGGCCACCGACACCCAATGGGTGGACAGTCCGGCGGCGCCCGAAAACACCGTCGGGTATTCACACAGGGCGTACAAGGAAATGAGGCCGCCCATGCTGGCGCCGGCCACCATCGCGCCGTGAGAGCCTGCTCGCGGCCCCCAGCGCGACGCGTCGTGGGCCATCCACGCTTGGCGGTTCCAGGTGGTGCGCGCATCGAAAAGCATCTGCCCGTCGTGCATGCACAGCACCCGATAGGGCTGGCCGGCCTTGAAGCCCGGTGGGATCCAGATGTCAACCGGCCGCGTGGGCAGGTGGCGCGAGGGCAGGTCGAGCCAACGCTCGAGCGTGCCGGTGGCCACCTGCGCCATCGGCGCCCCATGGGCTGAGGAGCCAGAGGCGCCAGAAGGTGCCTGCGCTGCAGGGCGGGTCATCAGGGCGGGAAAGGTGGACAGGGCGGTCAGCTGGGCCAGCGTTGGCAGGCCCAAGCCACCGCAGCGCCGCAACCAGGTTCGGCGGCTGCTGGGCTCAGAAGGGAATGTCATCGTCCATGTCGGCGATGCCGCCAGCGGGCTTGTTCGCCGGCTTGGCAGCGCCCGCAGGCTTGGCAGCCGGCGCTTCGCGGCGGGCGGGTGTGTAGCCTTCTTCTTCGCCCATGCCACCGCCACCGCCCATGCCGCCGCCTTCGCGGCCGCCGAGCATTTGCATCTGCTCGGCCACGATTTCCGTGGTGTAGTTGTCCTTGCCTTCCTTGTCCTGCCACTTGCGGGTCTTCAGGCGACCTTCCACGTACACCGGACGGCCCTTCTTGAGGTACTCGCCGGCAATCTCAGCCAAGCGGTCGTAGAAGACCACCCGGTGCCATTCGGTTTCTTCGACCCGCTCACCGCTGTCCTTGCTCTTCCAGTTGCGCGTGGTGGCGATGCTGACATTGCACACGGCTGAGCCGCTGGGGGTGTAGCGCAATTCGGGGTCGCGGCCGAGGTTGCCGATGAGGATGACTTTGTTGATCGAGGCCATGGGGTACTCCGAGGTTCGGAAAAGGTGAGGGGACTTCGTGGGGGGCTTGATGAACTCGATTATGCCGACCGGGTGCGCCTCGCCCATCCCTCTGCTGGGTGTTCGGCGGGGGCCTGCGCAGTGGGGGGCTCTCGCGCCATGCCTTCGGCCGGCCGCAGCCGACAGCTACCATTCGGGTTTCGCGCTGTCTGCATGTCCGCCCTTCCCATACCTTCCGCATCTGACCGTTTGCACACGCCCTTGGCGGTCTTGCACGAGGTCTTCGGCTACAGCGCCTTTCGCGGCCAGCAGGGGCCCATCGTGGACCATGTCTGCGCCGGCCACAACGCCCTGGTGCTCATGCCCACCGGGGGCGGCAAGAGCCTGTGTTACCAGGTCCCCGCCTTGGTGCGCCAGCGCCGCGGGCAGGGCGCCACCTTGGTGGTCAGCCCGCTGATTGCACTCATGCAGGACCAGGTGAGCACGCTGGAACAGCTGGGCGTGGAGGCGGCCTTCCTCAACTCCACCCTGAGCAGTGAAGCGGCGCAGGACATCGAGCGCCGCTGGCGCAGCGGCCACCTGAGCCTCCTGTATGCCGCGCCCGAGCGGGTGCTCACGCCTCGTTTCCTGGCCATGCTCGACTCCCTGCACGAGCGCGGCTTGCTCAGCCTGGTGGCCATCGATGAGGCCCATTGCGTCAGCCAGTGGGGACACGACTTCCGAGAAGACTACCTGGGGCTGTCGCAACTGGCTTCGCGCTATCCCGGTGTGCCTCGCCTGGCCTTGACCGCCACTGCCGATGCGCTGACGCGCGCGGACATCGTCGACCGGCTGGCCCTTCAGGGTGCTCAGTGCTTTGTCAGCAGTTTTGACCGGCCCAATATCCGCTACACCATCGTCGAGAAGGAAGACCCGCGCGCGCAACTCTTGGGCTTTATCCGAGAGGGTCACCAAAACGAGGCGGGCATCGTCTACTGCGCCACCCGCAAGAAGGTGGAGGAGACGGCGGTGTGGCTCAGCGACCACGGGATCCGCGCGCTGCCGTACCACGCGGGGCTGGACCTGGCGGTGCGCCAAAACCATCAACAGGCCTTCGTTGAGCACGACTCACGCGATGGCGGCTTGGTGATGGTGGCCACCATCGCCTTCGGCATGGGCATTGACAAGCCCGACGTTCGATTCGTGGCCCATCTGGACCTGCCGCGCACCGTCGAGGGCTACTACCAGGAGACCGGGCGTGCAGGCCGCGATGGAGAGCCGGCTGAAGCCTGGATGGTTTACGGGCTGGCCGATGTGGTGGGCCAGCGCCGCCTGATTGAAGACGGCCAGGCCAGCGAAGACTTCAAGCGGGTGCTGCGCGGCAAGCTGGAGGCCATGCTGACACTGGCCGAAGCGCACGATTGCCGCCGCCAGCGCCTCTTGTCGTACTTCGATGAAGCCAGCGAGCCCTGCGGCAATTGCGACAACTGCCTGGAACCGCCCGAGATGTGGGATGGGACCGAGGCAGCGCGGATGGCCCTGAGCTGCATCTACCGCATGGCCCAGCACGGCGCTCACAACGGCGCGCGATCCTTCGGGGCCGCGCACCTGATCGACGTGCTGCGCGGCAAACCCTCGCCCAAGGTGCGCCAATACGGACACGATCAGCTCTCCACCTACGGCATTGGCCGCCACCTGAGCGAAGCCCTGTGGCGCGCGGTGCTGCGCCAGCTGGTGGCGCAGGGCCATGTGGTCACCGAGGTCGAACTGCCCACCTTGCTGCTGACTGAAAGCGCAAGAGCCGTCCTGCGCGGCGAGGTGCCCCTGACGATGAAGCAGCCCCGCGAGCAGCTCAAGCTGGCCGAGCGCAACGCCCGGCCCACGCGCCGCAGCAGCGCCTCCAACAGCCGCAGCGCCCACGACTGGATCGTCGCACAGGCGCGCTTCGAACGCCTGAAGACGTGGCGCACCGCGCAGTCCAAGGCCCAGGGCCGCCCGCCGTATGTGATCTTTCACGACAGCACCCTGGCTGAAATGGCCGCGCGGCAACCCCGCGACGCTGATGAGCTGGCCACCATTAGCGGAGTGGGCGCTCACAAGCTTGAGGCCTATGGCACCGACCTGCTGGCCTTGATGTAGCAGACGCCCCTTCCGCGATTTCGGATAATGGCCGGTTGCCCCCCAATCGAGCCAGCATGCCCGCCGACACCCACCTTCGCATCCGCGGCGCCCGCACGCACAACCTCAAGAACATCGACCTCGACATTCCCAAGAATGCCTTGGTGGTGATCACGGGCCTGTCGGGTTCGGGCAAGTCGAGCCTGGCCTTCGACACCCTGTATGCCGAAGGGCAGCGCCGTTATGTGGAAAGCCTGTCGGCCTATGCGCGCCAGTTCCTGCAGCAGACCGACAAGCCTGATGTGGACGTGATCGAAGGCCTGAGCCCGGCCATCGCCATTGAGCAAAAGGCCACGAGCCACAACCCACGCTCCACCGTGGGCACCATCACCGAAATCCACGATTACCTGCGCCTGCTGTACGCCCGCGCGGGCACGCCCTATTGCCCCGACCACGATGAACCCCTGGCGGCCACCCCGGTGGCGCAGATGGTCGATGCCGTACTGGCTCTGCCCGAGGGCAGCAAGCTGATGATCCTGGCCCCGGTGGTGCGCGACCGCAAAGGCAGCTTTCACGACCTGCTGGAGGACCTGCAGTCGCGCGGCTATGTGCGCTTTCGCATCCGCGCCGGCCAGGCCAGCGCCCGCGTGTTCGAGGTCAGCGAGCTGCCCGAACTCGACCCGCACGACAAGCACGACATCGATGTGGTGGTCGACCGCATCAAGACCCGCGCCGACGAAGCCAGCGCACAGCGCCAGCGCCTGGCCGAGAGCTTCGAGAACGCCCTGCGCATGGCCAATGGCCGTGTGGTGGCGCTGGAGATCGACAGCGGGCGCGAGCACTGGTTCTCGAGCACCTACGCCTGCCCCATCTGTGCGTATTCGCTGCCTGAACTTGAGCCGCGCCTGTTCT
>RGEP01000371.1 GCA_009918225.1 Betaproteobacteria bacterium
ACGCCCAGGTGCAGGCCATTGCCCGCGACCTGCAGGTCAAGCCCGAAGAAGTGCTGGAGATGGAGATGCGCCTGTCAGGGGGCGAAGTGCCCCTGGAGCCGCAGACCGACGACAGCGACGAGGTGGTGGCGCCCATCGCCTACTTGGCCGACGACACCCACGAGCCCACCCGCGTGTTGGAAAGCCGCAGCCGCGACGAACTGTCCGGCGACGGCATCACCCGCGCCCTGGCGGTGCTGGACGATCGCAGCCGTCGCATCGTGGAAGAGCGTTGGCTGAAGGTCAACGACGACGCCAGCGGCGGCATGACCCTGCACGACCTGGCCGCCGAATACGGCGTGAGCGCCGAGCGCATTCGCCAGATTGAGGTGGCCGCGCTGAAGAAGATGCGCAAAGCCTTGGAAACCGAGGCGGCTTAAGCCCTGACCAAACTCCCGGCATCCACCGCCATGCGAACGGGCTTGCTCAGGATCTCCAGAAGGATGAGCGCGCGGTGTTCGCCATCCACGCCTTGATACAAAGCCTCCAAGCCTTTGAACGGGCCTGAGGTGATCGACACCGCGTCACCAGGCACGAACAGGTGCTGCGGATCGAAATCGCGCTCGCGCTGGCGCAGCCAATCGATGAGTTCGGGCGCCACCTTTGCCGGTTTGCCGCCGAACTGAACCAGCGTGCGCACCCCCAGCGTCGAGCGTATGGGCGACCAACTGCGACCCTGAGCGCTGCTGTCCAGGCGCACAAACAGGTAACGCGCAAACATGGGCTCTTGCAGCATCTGCGCCTTGCCGCGCCGCACCTTTTGCACCTGCAGCACGGGCAGGTAGCTGTCAAAGCCCTGTCGCTGCAGGTTTTCGAGGGCGACCTGCTCCTTGCGCGGGTGGGTGTGCACCGCGTACCAGCCCCAAACAGGGCCTGCGCAGGGTTCACCCCGAAGGCTGGCAACAGCGCTGCTTGGTGCGGGGTTGGGGCTGAGGGTGGTCAAGGCGATGTGAATCGTGGAGACGGTGCATGCACGGGCGAGGGCCGCTTGCGCCACAATGGGCGCCGGGCCAGGCGTCATGCTCCAGGCCCCTATTGCTAACGTCTATTTTTATCACATACAGCCCGCCTCTACGGCACTTGGCTGCGCACAAAAACCATGCAAGAAGACGACCTCGCCGGGGCACACCCGGATCACCCTGGCGCTGCGCGCCGCCCTGCATTCCGTCCGGCTCGGCATCAGGCTGGGCCCGCCGAACGCCAAGCCGTTTTGGTCGACGCCCGGTTCTGGGCCTGGCTCAATGACGAGGAAAGCGATCGCGTGGCCGGTTGGTGCGAACCCTTTGGTACAGCGACCAGGATGCAGAGGGCCAAGGCCCAGGGGTACAGCACCGGCGCGTGCCCTCCAACGCCCAAGACCAGGGTGTGAGCATGCTGCGCGCCATGGCGCAAGACCTGCAGGCCATGGCCTTGCACCGGGCGGTGGACCGCGTGCTGTTGGTCAGCGATGACGATCGGCTGTTGCTGGCCGTGGACCACGCCCAACGGTGCGGCCTGATGGTGGACATGTTGGTGGACGCCGATTCGCAAGACCTCAAGGCCCTGAGGGCAGACGAACCCGGCTGGGCCAGCCTCTTGCTGCAAGCCGACCGGCTCTTGGTCTTGGGCAGCCAGGAGGCGCATGAGGCGCGCGCGCGCAGCCACCGCCCGCGCAATGGCCTGAGCGAACCGCGCCAGCGCCGCGAGCCGCCATCCGCCGAGGCCAGCGGCATCATCGAAGACGAGGTGCTGAAGTGGTGGGACGATGAAGC
>RGEP01000372.1 GCA_009918225.1 Betaproteobacteria bacterium
GTGGTGGTGATCGGGGGCATCGGCTCGGTGCGCGGGGCGCTGATTGCGGCGCTCTTGGTGGGCCTGGTCGATACCTTCGGCAAGGTGCTCTTGCCGCAGGTGGCCGGCATGTTGGTTTACATGCTGATGGCTGCGGTGTTGTTGTGGCGCCCCGAAGGCCTCTTCAAGCAGTGAGGTCCCGTCATGAGCGCGCCTAAGTCCCACCTCGAAACCCTGCCGCGCAGCGTGCAGTTCCTGCTGGCCACCGCTGTGGTGGGCCTGGCGCTGTTCCCGCTGATGGGCAGCGACTATGCGCTGCAGAGCCTGTCGCGCATGATGATCCTGGCGATCTTTGCGATGAGCCTGGACCTGCTGCAAGGCGTCACGGGGCTGGTGTCCCTGGGGCACGCCGCGTACTTTGGTTTGGCCGGCTATGCCTTGGCCTTCCTCTCACCGGCCAACGATCCCGCCGCCCTGTGGTGGACCTTGCCGGCCGCGATGCTGTTCTCCGGCGCAGCGGCCTTGGTCATCGGATTTTTCGTTGTCCGCACCCACGGCATCTACTTCATCATGGTCACCATGGCCTTTGCGCAGATGCTGTTCTACCTGTTCTTTGACAACAAGGCCTTGGGTGGCAGCGACGGCATCTACGTCAACATCCGCCCGGGCAGCGGGCCCATCGACCTGGAAAACAAGGTCACCCTGTTCTATGTGTGTCTGGCCGCCATGCTGCTGGTCTACGCCTTCTTGCGCCGCCTGTTGTGGAGCTCCTTCGGGCGCGCCCTGGTGGGCATCCGCATCAATGAGCACCGCATGAAGGCCGTGGGCTTTGCCACCTTTGGCTACAAGCTCAGCGCCTTCACCTTGGCGGGTGCCTTGGCGGGTTTGGCGGGCTACCTGTGGGGCGCGCTCAACGGCTTTGTGAACCCCGAGCTGATGGGCTTTCACATGAGCGCGCACGCCATCATGATGGTGATCCTGGGGGGCATGGGCAACTTCGCAGGTGCTGCCATCGGCGCCTTCGTCTTCGAAGGCGTGCTGCATTGGGTGAAGGACCTGCCGCAGGTCGGTGCCGTGCGCCTGGGTGACCACTGGCAGTTGTGGATGGGTTTGTTCATCGTGGGCGTGGTGGTGCTGGCCCCGCGCGGCGTGCTGGGTCTTGTCGGCTCGGCGCTGGAGCGCCTGCGCTCGGGCAAAGGGGAGGGCGCATGAGCACCGCAGATGTGCTGCTGTCGGCCCGCGGCCTGACCAAGCGTTTTGGCGGCCTGGCCGCCAATCAGGACGTGTCGCTGGACCTGTGGCGCGGCCGCATCCATGCGGTCATCGGCCCCAATGGTGCGGGCAAAAGCACCCTGACCAACCTGCTCTCAGGCGACCTGCCGTCCACCAGCGGCACGGTCACGCTGGCGGGTCACGACATCACCGGCCGCGCGCCGCACCAGATTTCGCGCCTGGGGCTGGGGCGCAGCTATCAAAAGACCAACATCTTCTTGCCGCTCACGGTGCAGGAAAACGTGCGCTTGGCCGCTCAGTCGCGCCAGTTGCAGCGCCCTTGGAACCCTATGCATTGGGTGGATGCCGCCACGCAACACGCGCAGGTGCAAGCGCGCTGTGACCGCGCCCTCGAACTCGCCGGCTTGTCCGCACGGCGCTTGGTGGTGGCCGGCACCTGCTCACATGGCGAGCAGCGTCAACTGGAAATCGCCATGACCCTGGCCACCCAGCCGCAGGTGCTGTTGCTCGACGAGCCTTTGGCCGGGATGGGCGTGGCCGAGGCCGAGCGCATGGTCGAGTTGCTGCTGCGCC
>RGEP01000373.1 GCA_009918225.1 Betaproteobacteria bacterium
GCGGGTGTAGAACTCGGCTTGCGTGCGGGCGCCCCAATCCACGGGGTCTTTCTCGAAGAAGGCCAAGCGTTTGCGGCTGAAGCTCTCTTGGCCGGAGTACAGCAGCGGCAGGCCGGGCAAGGTGGCCGTCAACACCGCCATGGCCTGCGCGGCTTGTGGGGTTTCGTACAGCTCTTCGTCAGAGCCATGCCAGCTGTTGATGTCGTGGTTGGTGATGAAGTTCATCCCCATGGAGCCCACGGGGTAGCGCTTGACGCGGTCGACCCACCAGTCCAGCAGGGCCTGTGCATCGGCTTGGCCCTGGGCGATCTTTTGCAAGACCTGCTGCAGCCGCCAGTCGTAGGTGGCGTCAAAGCCCACGCGGTGCATCTCGGGCTTGTCGGCCTCGGCCAGCATGAACAGCGGGCCGTCTTGGTCCAGGACCTGGCGGGCCACCTCCCAAAAGCGCAGCGGCAGGTAGGCCGCCACATCACAGCGAAAACCATCGAGGCCCACTTCACGGCGCCAAAAGCGCATCGCCTCGATCATGGCCACCCACAGTTCGGGCACCGAGAAGTCCAGCTGGGCCACATCTTCCCAATACTCGGTGTCCTGCGGGTCGTCGGGGTTGGCCTTGACGGCCAAGATGTCGCCCACCTCATTGCGCCGGTACCAATTCGGGTGCTCGGTGATCCAGGGGTGGTCAAAGGCGGTGTGGTTGGCCACCCAATCCAGGATCACCTTCAGGCCCAGCGCATGCGCCCTTGTGACCAGTTCCTTCAAATCTTGCAGCGAGCCGAACTCGGGGTTGACCGCGGTGTAGTCGCGTATGGAGTAGTAGCTGCCCAAGCTGCCCTTGCGGCGCGCCTGGCCAATGGGCTGCAGGGGCATGAGCCACACCATGTCCACGCCCAGGGCACGGATGCGCGGCAGGTCTGCCGTGACGGCACGCAGACTGCCCTCCGGGCTGTGCTGGCGGATGTTGACCTGGTACAGGGCACTGGGATGCGGCGGGGGTGTGGGCATGGCGGTTGAGGACGCCGCCGTTTGGGATGCGGCTTGGGCTTGAGGGGTGGTGGGTGCCGTTGGCGTGCGCGAGGCCTTTGGGCCCGAGGTGTTCGTGCGCTTGGCCGCGTGTGCAGCGCTGTCCATCAGGGCGGCGCCAGGAACGCCGACCGCCACAGCGGCGCGCAGGAATCGTCGTCGGTCGAAGGCCATGGTGGTTCAGCGCACCCGCTTGTAGGTGGTGTAGCCCTGCAGGGGCCTTACATCGGGCTGCAGAACGCGCACTTCCCAGGGCTGCAGCTCCACTTCCAAGAAGCCGGCCACAAAGGGCTTGTGGGTGCGGCCCGGCTGCAGCAGGTCGCAGATGGGCGAGTTGTTCATCAGCTTGGAATTGGCGAACAGCACATCCTGTTGCACGGTTTCATCACTGGGGTTGGCCAGCACCAAAACGGTTTCACCCACGCGGTCGGTGTGGCGCTCGAAGGCGATCAGCCGCTCGCATTCAGCGGCGCGCCAGTCGCCCACGCGCAGGGCTCGCTGGCTGCGGCGCAGCTGCACAAGCTGGCGGGTCCACTGCAAGGTGGGGTTGTCATCGCTTGCCAGGTCCCAGCGCATGGGCGCGCGCATTTCGGGGTCGGCGCCGCCGCTCATGCCCAGCTCGCTGCCGTAGTACAGGTTCGGTGCGCAGGGCAGGGTGAACTGCAGCAGTTGGGCCATGCGCCGTGCGCGTTCGTCGGGCAGGGCGTTGACCAGGCGGATGGTGTCGTGGTT
>RGEP01000374.1 GCA_009918225.1 Betaproteobacteria bacterium
CCCGGTGCTGAGGCTGCCGCGACGGTCGTGCTCGACCTGCGCGCCTTGGCCCCCGAGGGCATCGCGAGTTTTCGCGTGTCCACCTTTTACCCCTGAACGAGGCCACGGGCCTCGCCTGCAAGCACCCTACGGAGCCTCACCATGCCTGCCCTGATCTGCGGATCCCTGGCCTTTGACACCATCACCAACTTCCAGGGGCGCTTTGCACAACAGATCCTGCCGGAACAGGTGCACATCCTGAACGTGTCCTTCCTGGTGCCCACCTTGAGGCGCGAGTACGGTGGGTGTGCGGGCAACATCGCCTACACCCACAAAGCCTTGGGCGGTGAGCCGATCATCATGGCCACCTTGGGATCTGACGGGCAGGATTACCGGGCGCGGCTGCAGGGCTTGGGGCTGGACCTGAGCTGCGTGCGCAGCATCGACCACAACTACACCGCGCAGGCCATCATCATCACCGATGAGTCCAACAACCAGATCACCGCCTTCCACCCCGGGGCCATGGGAGAGGCGCATCTCACGCCGGTGCCCACCAAGCGCAGCGACATCCGCCTGGCCATCATCGCCCCGGACGGCCGCGACGCGATGATGGTGCACGCACAGCAGTTGCACAGCGCCGGCATCCCCTTCATCTTCGATCCCGGCCAGGGCTTGCCCATGTTCAACGGCGATGAACTCAAGGCCTTTGTGCAGCAGGCCACTTGGGTGGCCGTGAACGACTACGAGGCGCGCATGTTGGCCGAGCGCACCGGGCAGAGCATCGAGTCGCTGTCACGCTCACACCTGCAGGGCGTGGTGGTGACCCTGGGCGCCGAGGGCTGTGAGGTGTGGGTGCAAGGCGTGCGCACCCATGTGCCGGGCCACCAGGCCACCGAGGTGGTGGACCCCACCGGCTGTGGTGATGCGTTCCGCGCGGCCCTGCTCTACGGCTTGGAGCACGGTTGGCCGCTGCAGCGCTGCGTCGAGCTGGGCAACCGCATCGGCGCCATCAAGATAGCGCACCGGGGTGGGCAAAACCACCCGGTGGACCGGGTTGCACTGGGCTTGAGCTGAAGCCAGCCTAGCCAAACAGGCCGGGCGCCTGCTCCGGCCCGACGCCGTCGTCGGCATAAAAGCAGGTGGGGCAGACCGCGCGGTAGCGCTCGTTGCCGCCAATTTCGACCTGCTCACCCTGCATCACGCGACGGCCCTGGCCGTCGATGCGCATGTTCATGGAGGCCTTGCGCCCACAAGCGCAAATGGTCTTCATTTCTTCAAGGTCGTCAGCCAGCGTGAGCAAGGTGATCGCCCCGGGGAAACCATCGCCGCGGAAGTCGCTGCGCAGCCCAAAGCACAGCACCGGCACATCGTCGCGGTGGGCCATGCGGTGCAGCTGCCGAACCTGTTCGGGCGTCAGAAACTGCGCTTCGTCGATCAGCACACAGGCGATGCCCGCTGGCAAACCCGCGCGGCTGAACACCGTTTGCGGGCCGAAGGTGTCCACCGTCTTGTGCAGCCCCAGGCGCGAGCCGATCACACCACTGCCGCTGCGGTTGTCGTGCGCGGCGGTGTAGAGCGCCACCTGCATGCCACGCTCGCCGTAGTTGTAGGCCGCCTGTAGCAGTGCCGTGGACTTGCCCGCGTTCATGGCGGCATAGCGGAAATAGAGCTTGGCCATCAGGGTTGCACTATATCGACCTGGGTGCGCCTCAACACCTCGTCCAGGATCTCGGGTGCATGGGCCAAGGCCACGTGCGGCAGG
>RGEP01000375.1 GCA_009918225.1 Betaproteobacteria bacterium
ACACCGCACCCGCTGGTGCGGGCGCTTGGGCAGCGGCATTGCCTCCCGAGGCCAGGGAGATCACCACCGCCGGCGTGGTGGACGGCTCGCCCGCAGACGCAAGCACCGCTCAGCCCTCGTTGACCACCGCCACCCACTTGAGATGCAGGTCGGCGCGGCGCATCGATTCCAGCGCCGCAGTGCGCGCAGGTACCGAGGCGGCCGGATCGCGCAGCGCATCGACCTCCGAGGCCAGCCGCAACTGGGTCACATGCTCGCCCAGCTGGCGCTCCAGTCGCGCGGCCACGCGCTGCGCATTCAGGCTCAGGATGGCGCCCTGGTCCCGCGCCGTCTGATCCCGCACCACCGTGCGCGTGACATAATCGGCGGCGACCACGGCCAGCACGCCAAACACGCACAACACCAGCGTCAGCCTGGCTTTCAGGCTTAAATTTCCGAGCATTCCGGCATGTTACAGGCGACCGCGCAGTTTCCTAATTTGTAACAAGTCGGGATGCACGGATACCACAAGGCGAGGGCGCCGCGCGCCCGGCCCGACGCAGCGCTTGCGCGGGGTCATCCTTGAAAACCGGCCGACATGCCTTATCATTAGCACTCGCCTGAGATGAGTGCTAACAGGCCCGGCCATCCCTTCTCAGGGGGCCTCTGAGTGCTCCGCCCGGGCCGTTTTGACGGCGTCCGCCCCTGTGCGCGACGCCTGGTCATTCAACCTGTTCAACCTTGGAGATGCAATGAAACTTCGTCCCCTGCACGATCGCGTGATCGTCAAGCGCCTCGAAAACGAGACCAAGACCGCCTCGGGCATCGTGATTCCCGACAACGCCGCCGAGAAGCCCGACCAGGGCGAGGTGCTGGCCGTCGGCCCGGGCCGCAAGAACGACAAGGGTGAGGTCTCCCCCGTGGGCGTGAAGGTCGGCGACCGCGTCCTGTTCGGCAAGTACAGCGGCCAGACCGTCAAGGTCGACGGCGACGAGCTGCTCGTAATGAAAGAAGAAGACCTCTTCGCGGTTGTAGAGAAATAAAGCTGCTGCGCGGGCGCCATGCGGCGTTGCGCGGTGCTCGCCATCCTCATGACCTCGAGGTCATTCCGGTGGCTGTGCTCCGTGCGCCTTGCCTGACACCCGCTCGCGACGCTTTCTTCCCCCACAACCTCTGTTCAATCTGATTCCGATACTGGAGAAACAAACATGGCAGCAAAAGACGTAGTGTTTGGCGGTGACGCCCGTGCGCGCATGGTCGAGGGTGTGAACATCCTGGCCAACGCAGTCAAAGTGACCCTGGGCCCCAAGGGCCGCAATGTGGTGCTCGAGCGTTCGTTCGGCGCGCCCACCGTCACCAAGGACGGTGTGTCGGTCGCCAAGGAGATCGAGCTCAAGGACAAGCTGCAGAACATGGGCGCGCAGATGGTCAAGGAAGTCGCTTCCAAGACCTCTGACAACGCCGGTGACGGCACCACGACCGCCACCGTGCTGGCCCAAGCCATCGTTCGCGAAGGCATGAAGTATGTGGCCGCCGGCATGAACCCGATGGACCTCAAGCGTGGCATCGACAAGGCCGTTCACGCCCTGGTCGACCAACTGAAGAAGGCCTCCAAGGCCACGACCACCTCCAAGGAAATCGCCCAGGTGGGCGCCATTTCCGCCAACTCCGACTCCTCCATTGGCGACATCATCGCCAATGCGATGGACAAGGTGGGCAAGGAAGGCGTGATCACCGTGGAAGACGGCAAGAGCCTGGACAA
>RGEP01000376.1 GCA_009918225.1 Betaproteobacteria bacterium
TGGGCCGCTTGACCAAGGGCATCGACACCTACATCACCTCCGATGTGGGCCAGCACCAGATGTGGGCCGCGCAGTACTTCCCCTTCATGGAGCCGCGCCGCTGGATCAACTCCGGCGGCCTGGGCACCATGGGCGTGGGCCTGCCGTATGCGATGGGCATCAAGCTGGCCAAGCCCGATTCAGAAGTCTTCTGCATCACGGGCGAAGGCTCCATCCAGATGTGCATCCAGGAGCTGTCCACCTGCCAGCAGTACCAAACGCCGGTCAAGGTGATCTCCCTGAACAACCGCTACCTGGGCATGGTGCGCCAGTGGCAGCAGCTGCAGTACGGCGGCCGGTACTCGCACAGCTACATGGATGCCTTGCCTGATTTCGTGAAGCTGGCCGAGGCCTATGGGCACATTGGCTTGAAGATCGAAAAGCCCTCTGAAGTGGAGCCGGCACTCAAGGAGATGCTGCGGTTGAAGGACCGCACCGTGTTCCTGGACGTGCGCACCGACCCCACCGAAAACGTCTGGCCCATGGTCCAGGCGGGCAAGGGCATTACGGAGATGCTGCTCGGTTCGGAAGACCTGTGACCACGCGGCGGCCCAGCGGCCGCCACGCCACCCAGGCCGTCTGACCGGGCGCCTGAAGGGGCGTGGGGCTTGCAGCCGCGGCGCACAGCACACCCGAAGTCCATACCAACCCTGCTGAAGGTGCCGCCGCTTGCGGCGCACCGAAGGCGCTGAATGAGTTTGGCGCGGAAGCGGCCCCTACCCGGGGCCGGGGAACGCGCAAAACCCTTCGACATGAAACACATCATTGCCCTGCTGCTGGAAAACGAACCCGGTGCCCTGTCCCGCGTGGTGGGCCTGTTTTCAGCCCGCGGCTACAACATTGAAAGCCTGACCGTGGCGCCGACCGAAGACGCTTCGCTGTCGCGCATGACCATCGTCACCACGGGCAACGACGACACCATCGAGCAGATCACCAAGCACCTCAACCGCCTCATCGAGGTGGTCAAGGTGGTCGACCTGACCGAAGGCGCGTACACCGAACGCGAGCTCATGCTCATCAAGCTGCGCGCAGTCGGCAAGGAACGCGAAGAAATGAAGCGCATGGCGGACATCTTCCGAGGCCGCATCATTGATGTGACCGAGAAGACCTACACCATCGAGCTCACCGGCGACGCCGGCAAGCTCGATGCCTTCATCGAGGCGGTGGACCGCACCGCCATCTTGGAAACCGTGCGCACCGGCACCAGCGGCATCGGCCGCGGCGAGCGCATCCTGAGGGTCTGATCCACGGCCCAATTGACCTGACGAGCCTGGCGCTGTTGCCCAGCGTTGGCGGCCCGTCGACCCGACCCACTTGAACCACTGGAGAACATCCTCATGAACGTGTATTACGACAAGGACGCCGACCTGAGCCTGATCAAGGGCAAGCAAGTCACCATCATCGGCTACGGCTCGCAGGGCCACGCCCATGCCCAGAACCTGAACGATTCAGGTGTGAAGGTCACCGTGGGCTTGCGCAAGGGCGGCGCGTCGTGGGCCAAGGCCGAGAAGGCCGGCCTGAAGGTCGCCGAGATCGCCGATGCGGTCAAGACCGCTGACGTGGTGATGATCCTGCTGCCCGACGAGCAGATTGCGGCCGTTTACAACGCCGAAGTGGCGCCGAACATGAAGTCTGGCGCATCGCTGGCGTTTGCCCACGGCTTCAACGTGCACTACGGCCAAGTGGTGCCCCGCGAAGACGT
>RGEP01000377.1 GCA_009918225.1 Betaproteobacteria bacterium
TGAGTTTGCCGCTGACTTCCCCCATGGCCAGATCCGCCGGGGTGAACTGGCTCATGGGCAAGACCCGGGCGTGGGCGTGGAGGTCGGCAAAACCGTTGCCGCGCTTGCTGAACATGGCCAGCCAGGCCCAGTTGATCTGCATGAGATCGGGCTCAGACCCGCCGGCGACTTGCGCAGTCAGCCGCTCCAGGTAGCCCCCGAATCCCATGTACTCAGCTTTGACCTTGACACCGGGGTTGCGCTGCTCGAATAACGTCAGTGCCTTCAGGGTGGCCGCATGACGAGCCGCACCGCCCCACCAGGACATGCGCAACACACGCTGCGGCTGCGCACGCACCCAGGGCGATGCCAGCACCGTGGCAGCCGCCAAGCACCGCCGCCGTGTCAGCACAGGCGTGCCCCGGTGTGGACGTCAAACAGGTGAGCAGCCGACAGGTGCAGGTGGACCGTGCAGGCGTCGCCCCGGGCCACATCGCGCAGCACGGTCAGGTCCTCGGCCGGCACGCGTGCCGTCAGCGGTACGCCCCCCAGGCTGACATGCACGAACACCTCATTGCCCATGTGTTCGACCGATCGCATCAGCGCCGCTACTGCCGTGCTCTGACCATCGGCTCGCGGCTTCAGGCCCATATGCTCCGGTCGAATGCCGAACTGAAGGCGCGTTCCACTGAGCACGCGGTCGAGCTCTTGTGCCCGCTGCGCCGGCAAGGGCAACCAGGGGCTCACCTCGCCCCCCGAGCCCTGCAGCCGCACACCGGGTCGCCCATCTTGGTCCTGGCGCTCGGCGGGGTGGATGTTCATCTCGGGGCTGCCGATGAAGCTGGCCACGAAAGCGTTGGCTGGCCGCTCATACAGAGCGGTCGGGGTGTCAACCTGCTGAATCTCGCCGGCCTTGAGCACGCAGATGCGCTCGCCCATGGTCATGGCTTCCACCTGGTCGTGGGTGACGTAGATCACGGTGGCGGGCTGGCCTTGGTCGCGCAGGGTGCGGTGCAGGTCCGTCAAGCGCACCCGCATGCTGGCGCGCAATTTGGCGTCCAGGTTCGACAAGGGCTCATCAAAGAGAAAGACCTCCGGCTTCTTGACGATGGCCCGGCCCACGGCCACGCGCTGCGCCTGCCCGCCCGACAACTGCTTGGGGTAGCGGTCGAGCAAGGCCTCCATTTCCAGCAGCTGGGCTGCTTGTCGCACCCGCTGGTCGACCTCCGGCTTGGGCAGGCCCGCCAGCTTCAGGCCAAAGGCCAAGTTGTCATAGACCTTCATATGGGGATACAGCGCGTAGTTTTGGAAAACCATCGCGATGCCGCGCTGCTTGGGCGGCAGTTCATTGACCGTACGCCCCCCGATCTCCAGTTCCCCACCGGTGATGCGTTCAAGCCCGGCGATCATGCGCAGCAGCGTGCTCTTGGCGCAGCCACTGGGCCCTACGAAGACCATGAACTCACCGTCGCGAATGTCCAGGTCAACGCCGTTAACGGCTTTGAAGCCATTGGGATAGACCTTTTCGATACCCCTCAAACGAACTTGTGCCATGGCGAATCAGCCCTTGATACCGGACGACGACGCGCCCTCAATGAAATGACGCTGGGCCATGAAGAAGACCGTCACGCTGGGAATCAGGGCCACCACCGAAATGGCGATCACATTGGCCCACTCCACCTCTTCGGTGGCCCCGATGCTCATCTTCAGGGCCAAGGAGACGGGGTACTTCTCCACCGATGCGAGGTAGATCAACGGCCC
>RGEP01000378.1 GCA_009918225.1 Betaproteobacteria bacterium
CGCATCTGACCTTCTTCAACGATGCAGGCTTCGGCCTGCACCTGATGGGGCACTGGTCGCGCACGCTCGGCGCGATGAGCCTGCACGAAGCGGTCCGCCGCCTGACCTCGCAGCCCGCGCAGATTTTCGGCATGACCGATCGCGGCCGCATCGCGCCAGGCATGGCGGCCGACCTGCTGCTGTTCGATCCGGCCACCGTGGGCCGTGGCCCGAAGAAGCGCGTTTTCGATCTGCCCGGCGGCGCACCGCGCCTGACCACCGATGCGCTGGGCGTGCACGGCGTGTGGGTCAATGGGCAGCAGATTGCCGATGGCCAGGGGCTGCTGCGCGATGCGCCGCTGGCCGGTCAACTGCTCACCGAATTCGCGGCGTAGGCGCCGGCACCGTCTTCAGTGCAGCTTCACATGCGGCTCGGTGCGCCGCGTGATCAGTCGGGCCAGCGTGTCCAGCGCGACCTTGGCCCAGCCGTGGAGTGCGAGCTCGTGCATCTTGTAGAGCGACAGGTACATGAGCTTTGCAAACGCACCTTCGATCATCATGCTGCCGCCGATCAGGCCGCCCATCATGCTGCCCACGGTGCTGTACTTGCCCAGTGACACCAGCGAGCCGAAGTCGCGATAGCGGTAAGCCTTGAGCGGACGGCCTGCCAGCCGCAGGCGGATCTGCCCGAGCATGTGACTGGCCTGCTGGTGCGCGGCCTGCGCGCGCGGCGGCACGATCGGCGGGCGACCCGGGCCGGCTTCGGGCCAGGGGCAGGCGGCGCAGTCGCCCAGCGCAAACACGTCGGGGTCGCGCGTGGTCTGAAGCGTCGGATGCACCACCAGCTGGTTGAGCCGGTTGGTCTCCAGCCCACCGAACTCGTGCAGGAAGTCGGGCGCCTTGACGCCCGCCGCCCAGACCACGAGTTCGGCCGGCAGCACGCGTCCATCAGCGAGCCGCACGCCATCGGCGAGCACCTCGGCCACGCGTGCGCTGGTCAGCACCTCGACACCAAGATCGCGCAGCAGCTTGGTGGTGGCTGTCGACAACCGTTCGGGCAGCACCGGCAGGATGCGGTCGGCCGCCTCGATCAGCATCACCTTGAGGTCGCGCGCCGGGTCGATGCGGTCAAGTCCGTACGACACCACCTCGCGCACCGAACGGTGCAGCTCGGCCGCAAGCTCCACGCCGGTGGCGCCAGCGCCGATGATCGCCACATGAAGCTGCCCGGCCTGCACCGGGCCGGCTTGCATCTGCGCGCGCAGGCAGGCATTGATGAGCCGCGAATGGAAGGCCTTCGCATCGGCCTGCGACTCGAGCCGCATCGCATGCTCGCGCACGCCCGGGGTGCCGAAATCATTGCTCAGGCTGCCGATGGACAGCACCAGCGTGTCATACGCCACCTCGGAGGCCGGCGTGATCTCGCGGCCGCGCTCGTCACGATAGGCGCGCAGCTGCACCACGCGGCGCGTGCGGTCGAGCCCGTGCAGTTCGCCGAGCCGAAAGTGAAACCCGTGCCAGTGCGCCTGCGCGAGATAGTCGACCGCATGCAGGCCCAGGTCCATGCTGCCGGCGGCAATCTCGTGCAGCTTGGGCTTCCAGATGTGGGTGCGGTTCTTGTCGACCAGCGTCACCTGCACGCGGCCCTTGCGGCCCAGCGTGTCGCCCAGGCGCGTGGCCAGCTCCAGGCCGCCGGCGCCGCCGCCGACGATCAGCACCCGGTGCGGGTGGCTGGATGAGGATGAAGAGAGGTTGGAGGAC
>RGEP01000379.1 GCA_009918225.1 Betaproteobacteria bacterium
ATTCAAGCCCCATGACCGCAAAAAAAGCTGCCCCTTCTGCTTCCAAAGCCACCAGCAAGCCCACTGCGAAGAGCGGGGGCACCACCAGCAAGGGCGCCGTCAAGCCGGACCCCAAGGCCGAAGCCAAGTCTGGCAAGGCAGCCGCCAAGGCCACAGCGCCCGCAGCCTCCAAGGGCACCGCCAAGCCTGCTGCCCCAGCAAAGGCAGCGGCCAAGCCCGCGACCACCGCCACCAAGACGGCTGCTAAACCCGCGAGCAAAGCGACAGCAGCCGCCCCTGCCAAGGCTGCCGCCGGAAAAACCGCACCCGCCAAAGTTGCACCCGCCAAGGTTGCACCCGCCAAGGTTGCACCCGCCAAGGCCGCCAGCAAGCCTGCTTCAGCCCCACAGGCGCCTGCCAAGGCTGCGGCCAAGGCCGCTGCCAGCAAGACCAAGGACAAGCCCGCCGCGAAGGCCCCGGCTGGCAAGCCCAGTGCCAAGGGCAAGGCCAAAGCAGATGAGGCCGTGGTGGAAGAAGACTTCTCCGACATCGAAGCCGATCTCGAGGGCGAGGCAGACCCAGAAACCGCAGCCGCTGAAGCCGATGCAGAGGAGCGCGCCAAGGCCAAGCCCTTGCGCATGAAGGTCAGCCGCGCCAAAGAGCGCGCCCTGATGCGCGAGTTCGGCCTGGACGAAACCGCCCTGACCGAAGAAGAGGTCAACAAGCGCCGCCTGGAGCTCAAGGCCCTGATCAAGATGGGCAAGAAGGACGGCTACCTCACCCACCAGCAGATCAGCGACCACCTGCCCGAGAAGCTGGTGGAAAACGAAATTCTCGAGGCCATCGTCTCGATGCTCAACGACATGGGCATCGCGGTGTACGAGCAGGCCCCCGACGCCGCCCTGGTGCTGATTGAAGGCGGCAATGCCGCCACCGCCACTGAAGAGGAAGCTGAAGAGGCCGCTGAAGCGGCGCTGTCGACGGTGGACTCCGAATTCGGCCGAACCACCGACCCGGTGCGCATGTACATGCGCGAGATGGGCACGGTGGAGCTGCTCACGCGTGAAGGCGAAATCGAAATCGCCAAGCGCATCGAAGGCGGCTTGCAGGCCATGATGGTGGCCATCTCCGCCTCGCCCACCACGATCGCCGAGATCCTGGCCATGGCCGACAAGATCGCCGCGGGTGACGTGCAGATCTCTGAGGTGGTCGATGGCTTTGTGGCCGAAGACGAGGCCGACGACTACGTGGCCGAAGAAGACTTCGACGAGTTTGATGAAGAGGAAGACGACGACGGTGCCGGCGGTTCCAAGGCCCTGACCAAGAAGCTCGAGGAACTCAAGAACGCAGCCCTGGTGAAGTTCACCGAGTTGCGGGTGCAGTTCGACAAGATGCGCAAGGCCTACGAGAAGGAAGGCTACAAGTCGCCGGCCTACATCAAGGCCCAGGGCGGTGTGAGCGAAGTGATCATGAGCATCCGCTTCACCGTCAAGACCATTGAGCGCCTGTGCGACATCCTGCGCCAGCAAGTGGACGATGTGCGCCGTTATGAGCGCGAGTTGCGCAAGATTGCGGTAGAAAAGTGCGGGATGCCACAGGACCACTTCATCAAGACCTTCCCCGCCAACATCCTGAATCTGAAGTGGGCCGAGAAAGAGGCTGCGTCCGGCAAGCCCTACTCCGCCGTGCTCAGCCGCAACCTGCCGGCCGTTCAAGAGTTGCAGCAAAAGCTGATCGATCTGCAATCGCGTGCGGTGGTGC
>RGEP01000380.1 GCA_009918225.1 Betaproteobacteria bacterium
ACCAAAACGTGCCGAGTCTTCGCTGGCTTTGGCAGCGAATTCGGCGGCACTGATCACCAGCGATTCGCCTCCCAAGGCCTGGATGCGGTCACGCACCGCCGGCAAACCCAGCGTGCGGTTGATTTCCCGGTTGAGTCGACTGACCACGTCAGGCGGCGTACCCGCGGGTGCGTAGAAACCAAAGACGGTGTCAGCATCAAATCCCTTGAGCCCGGCCTCGTCAAGGGTGGGCACTTGTGGAAACAAGGGCGAACGCTTGGGACTGCCGACCGCTAACAACTTCAACTTGCCCGCACGAACCTGGTTCAGCCCAATGCCAGGATCAAAATAAAAATCCAACTGACCTGCCAACAGATCCTGCAAGGCAGGCGCAGCCCCCCGATAAGGCACGTGCACAGCAAACAGCCCGGCCTGACTCTTCATCATCTCGGCGGCCAGGTGAGGAGAGCTGCCATTACCGGCCGAACCAAAGGTGAGCTTGCCAGGATTGGCTTTGGTGTAAGCCAGAAATTGCTGCACGTTGTCCACGGGCAAGGAGGGCTTGACCACCAGAAACACCAACACGCGTGCGGCGGCGGCCACGGGCGTAAGATCCTTGATCGGATCGAAGGACATGCGGGCATAGATGTGCGGGTTGACGGACACCATGCCGCCTGAACTCATGAGCAGGGTGTAGCCATCGGGCGCTGACTTGGCCACCGCCTCACCGCCCAGATTGCCGTTGGCCCCGGCACGATTTTCAATCACCACCGGTTGGCCCAGGGCTTCGGACAGGGGTTGTCCGATGACGCGGGCAATTTGATCGGCCGCCCCACCTGGCGGGAAGTTGACGACCACCTTGATGGGCTTGGCTGGCCAGGACTGCGCCGAGGCGATCGTGGCAAGCAGGCCCAGTAGGCTTCCCACAGCGATGCGTTGTATGAAGCGGCGAAAAGTCATGCGTTTCTCCTGTCGGATTGTGGCGAAATGGGGAATAAAACCCCTGTTGTCAGCAGACGGCGACATTTTTTACCCAGCAGTGACATGGTCTCACCTGTCGAGTGCTGTGATGGGCGCATGAGGTCAACCCAGCATCGCGGCCCAACGCTGCTCAAACGTGGGCCAGACTTCGGGGTTGATCAATCGGGGGGGGCGCTGGCCCGCCAGCAACTGCACGATTTGCTCGGCGGCAATGGCCGCCACGTTGCGGCGTGCTTCATGCGTCACCCCCGCTACGTGGAATGTGGCATAAACGTTATCCATCGCCAGCAGGGGATGATCCAGCGGCGGGGGTTCCTGCTCCCAGACATCAAGCCCGGCGCCGGCCAGATGCCCTGATTGCAGGGCCTGCACCAGGGCAGTCTCATCGTGAACGCCTCCACGAGCAGTGCTGATGAATATCGCACCCGGTTTCATGGCAGCAAATGTGGCGGCATTCATCATCTTGAGGGTGGTGGCGTCGCGTGGGCAATGCAAGGACACGACATCGGACGCTGCCAGCAGTTGATCGAAAGAGACCGGCCGAGCACCCCGGTGCTCGATTTCGGCATGGGTCAACCAGGGGTCGAAGGCCACCACCTGCATGCCAAACGCACGCGCCAGTGCCGCCACACGCGAACCGATATTGCCAATCCCCACCAACCCCACGGTCTTGCCTGCCAGCTCGTGCCCCATGACGTCTTCACGGGCATAGCCCACCTCGCGCCGCATACGGCGGTCACCCTCCAGCATGCGCCGTGACACCCCCAGCATCAAGCCCAG
>RGEP01000039.1 GCA_009918225.1 Betaproteobacteria bacterium
GGTGCGGCTCAGGTCCACCCCCAGGTGCTTGAGCTTGCGGTACAGGTGGGTGCGTTCCAGCCCAGTTTTTTCGGCCACGCGGGTCATGCTGCCGTTTTCTTTGGCCAGGTGGTATTCGAAGTAGCTCTTCTCGAAGGCATCGCGCGCTTCGCGCAGCGGGCGGTCGAGTTCAAAGCTTTGCTGGCTGCCACTGTTGGTGTGGCTCTGGCCCATGCTGTAGCGCTCACCCTCGGCTGAGCTGCTGTGCCCAGGCACGCCTGCACCCCACTGGCCGCTGGCCGCTGGGGCCTCAGCGCCACCAAATGCTGCGGGGGCGCCCGTGCCCGGGCGGTTGACCAGGCCCGCGTTGGCGCCCACGGGGCCGGCTGAAGCGGCTGAAGCGGCGGCTGTCCCCTGCACCGCCGCCGGTGCGTTGGCCGCCCCACGAGGGTCGGACCCGCGGTTGAGGCCTTCTTCCACGGCGCGCAGCAGCTTTTGCAGCGTCACCGGTTTTTCCAGGAAGGCAGCGGCACCGAACTTCATGGCCTCCACCGCGGTGTCGATGGTGCCGTGTCCGGACATCATGATCACCGGCATGGTGAGCTGCCCGGTGCTGTTCCATTCCTTGAGCAGCGTGATGCCGTCCACATCGGGCATCCAGATGTCCAGGAGCACCAAATCGGGCTGCAGCTTTTCGCGGAGCACGCGCGCGTGTGCCGCGTCCTCGGCCGCCTCTACCGTGTGCCCTTCATCGGAAAGGATCTCTGTCAGCAGCGCGCGGATGCCGAGTTCGTCGTCGACGACAAGTATGGTGGCCATGTACCTCAGTGCGTCGGCTCGGGTGCCATGGGGGCAGCCGCTGCAGTCGCCAGTTTTGAAAATGATAACGAAACCTGCGCCCCTTGAACCTCGGGTCCGTCCTGGGGTTGGTCGCGCCGGTTGCCCAGGCGGATGCGCGCGCCGTGCTCGTCGGCGATCTTTCGCACCACGGCCAGGCCCAGGCCGGTGCCCTTGGCCTTGGTGGTCACGTAGGGCTCAAAGGCGCGCTTCATGACCTTTTCGGCGAATCCCGGGCCGTTGTCCAGCACCTTCAGCCGCACGGCACGAATCTGCCCGTCTTCGTTGCGCGCGGCCTCGGTTTGCAGCGTCACCAGGCCATCGGCCTGCGCCTCAACCGCGTCCAGCGCGTTTTGGGTGAGGTTGTGGATCACCTGGCGCAGCTGCGACGCATCCCCCAGGATCGGGGGCAGGGCCGGGGCCAAGGCCAGCTTCAGCCGCCCCTGTTCCATCATGGCGCCGTACAGGCCCGTCACCTCCAGCACCAGGGCATTGAGGTCCAACGGGGCCAGTTGGGCCGAGGGCAAGCGGGCATAGTCGCGAAAGTCGTTCACCAGGCGCTGCATGCCCTGCACCTGGGCCACGATGGTGGACACCGAGCGTGCCAACAGCTGCTGGTCACCGCCTTCGAGCTTGGCTTCCAGCTTGTGCTGCAGCCGCTCGGCTGAGAGCTGAATGGGTGTGAGCGGGTTCTTGATTTCATGGGCCAGGCGCCGCGCCACTTCGCTCCAGGCGGCCGACCGTTGCGCTGAAATCACCTCGCTGATGTCGTCAAACACCATCAGCCACTGCCCCAGGGGCAGCCGTGCGCCCCGCACCAGCAGGGTCAGGGTGTCCTGTTCGCCGCTGCTCACGTGCAGCTCGAAGGAGTCCTGCCAGTGGTCGCGTTCTCCCGTCTCGGGGCTGTGGGCGTGCAGCTCAAAGCGGTTCCAGATGGCCTCGGCAAAGTCGAACAAGCCGGGCACGTCTTCCAAGCCATGGCCTCGGTACACCGAAATCGGCAGCCGCAGGATCCGCGTGGCCCCCGGGTTGACGGTGTCAATGTGGCGCTGGGCGTCGAACACGATCACACCGGCGCTCAGGCTGTCCAGGATGGTCTGCAGCCGGGTGCGTCCGGTTTCCAGTTGCAGCAAGCTGCCCTGCAGCTGTGATCGCGCCTGGCGCAACTGCTCGGTCATGTCGGCAAAGCTGCGGGTCAGGCCGCCCACTTCGTCCTTGGAGGCGAACACCGGTTTGGTGCTGAGGTCGCCAGCGGCCACCTGCCGCATGCCGTCGGCCAGCAGCAGCAGGGGCTTGGCCAGCTGCTGGCCCAGCACCGCGGCCAAGATGACCGCGCCCAACACCGTCAGGATCAAGGACAAGGTGAGGGTGCCGATGTACACCTGCCGCAAGCCGTCGCGCGCCAGCGCCCGCTGCTGGTATTCGGTATAGGCCACCTGCACCGCCAGCGCATTGCGAACCAGCTCGGCCGGCACGGCCTGCACCGCCATCAGGTAGCGGGCCTCTTCCACCAGGCCCAGCGCGCGCGTGGGCAGGGCGGCCAGGGCCCGCACCCGCACGCCCTGCAGCGCCGCGCTTGATCCGGCTTCCGCGCCACTGGCGTCGTCCAGGCCTTCGAGCTGGCTCACATACGGCACCTGGCGCGCCTGGCGCAGTTGTGAGCCGGCCGGCCGCTCGGTCAACAGCGCTCCGGCCTGCCCGCTGCTGGCGGACAACAGCACCTGCCCATTGGGTCCGAGCACCGCCAATTCGTTGGCCTCCAGTTGTGCGCGCAGCCGTTCGAGCTGGCGCACCGATGGCGACTCGTCCTGGTCCGCCAGGCGCAGCGCGGCTTCGCGGGTGCGGCGCCCCAGCTCGCTGACGGTGTCGTCCAAGGTGCTCTTGCCCAAAGACAAGCCCGCGTCCAAAGCGATCTGCACCCGCTCATCAAACCAGCTTTCAATGCTGCGCGAGACGAACTGGTAGCTCACCAGGTACAGCAGCAAGCCCGGCACCACACCCACCAAGGCGAAGATGCCGGCCAGCTTGGTCAGCAGCACGCTGCCGAATTTGCCCCGACGGGTGCGCACGGCCAGCCTCACCGCGGCGATGATGATGACCAGGGCCAAGACCACCGCCACGGTGACATTGATGCGGAACAGCCACAGCAGCTGGGCCTCGGTGATGCGCACCACGTCGCTGGTCAGCGCCAGGGCGAAAAACACCACCAGCACCAGCGCGGTGACCACCACCGCGGCCAGGGCCCAGGCCCAGCGAGCCTGCTTGCTCATGCGGGCCTCAGGGCTCCAGCCTGAGGGTGCGCTCGACCCCCAGGCTCCACTCGGTGCCTGAGCCCAGACCGAATTGCATGGGGCGGGGCAGCTGGTTGATGTCGAGCTTCCAGGAGAACTCGGCATAGTGCCGCTCGCCGGCCTCGGCCTGGCCAGGGTCGGCCACCTGCCAGCGCCCCAAGCGGCTGACCGCAGTCAGGGCATCTTCCAAGCGGGCATGGTTCTGTGCAATCGATCCCAGGGTGACCCGGTAGACACCGGTCAGGGGCTGAAAGCTCAGCCGCCACTGCCGTTCGACCCGCGCCACGCGGGCATCGCGCCAGTACCACCGCGGGCGAAACAGGGCTGCCGAGGCTTGGAAATACAAGGGCACGCCGCGGCTGAGCGCGTCTTCGACGGCCGGCGGCAAGTGCACCCGCAGGTCAAAGTCCAGCAGCACCGCGCCGTCTTCGCGGCGCAGGCTCAGGGTCTGCACCTCCACGCCGGGGGCGTCACCGCGGTTTTGGGCTTTGGCGGTGTCGGCCAAGCCCAGGCCTGCCAGGCCAGCCAGGCCAGTCAGGCCCAGAGCGGCGCTGCTGGCCTGCAGGGCCCACCCCCCCGCGCCAGCCGCAGCTGCGCGCAAGACGGCCCGCCGTGCCGGCTGGGGCTCGGCCTGTTCGGCTCGGTTTAGGGGGCGTTGAGGGCGGTTCAAGGCTTGTGCAGCAGGGCGTAGAAGAAGCCGTCGCAAGCCGGTTGGGGCCTGCCCGGCGCAGCGGCTGCGCCGGACGAAGGATTGTCGGTCAGGGGCAGCAGGTGCCCTGGGGAAGCCGGGTCGAGGACCGCGGCGGGCAGGCCGTGGCGTTGCAAAAAAGCATCGATTTGCTCGGCGCCCTCGGCCTTGAAGACCGAACACGTGGCGTAAAGCAGACAGCCACCGGGCCGCACCAGGGGCCATAGGGCGTCCAGCAGTTCAGCCTGCAGGCGAACCAGGGCCGCGATGTCGCTGTCGCGGCGCAACCAGCGGGCATCGGGCTGGCGCCGCACGATGCCCGAAGCGCTGCACGGGGCATCCAGCAGCACCGCGTCGAAGGGCTGGCCGTCCCACCAGGTCTGCACTGCGCGGGCATCGACGGCCCTCAGTTCGGTTTGGCCGGCAGCGGCACTGGGCCCCGGCTGCGGCCAGGGCAGGTTCAGCCGCCGCAGGTTGTCTTCCACACGCTTCAGGCGCTGCGCATCGGCATCCAGGGCCCACAGGTCCAGGTCGGCCAGCTCCAGCAGGTGGGCGGTTTTGCCTCCGGGCGCCGCGCAGGCATCCAGTACCCGTGGCCGTGGGCTTGCAGGCGTGCCAGCCGCCTGGCCCAGCCGCTTGAGACCGCGCAGCAGCAGCGGTGCTGCCAGTTGTGCGGCGGCGTCTTGCACCGACCAGTGGCCCTGTGCGAAGCCGGGGATCTGGTCCACCGGCACCGCGCGTTCCAGCACCACGGCCTGGGGCAAGGCGGTGGCCAGGGGCTCGGGTGCTGGGCCTGGGCCTGGGCCACCGCTGCAGGCTGGGCCGCCCAGGGCTGCGGCGGGCAGCGCAAGCGGCTGCCAGGCCAGGCCGGCGGTGTCCAGCGCGGGCGCCAGGGCTTGCACTCCTCCATATCGGGCATGGGCCCGCAGGGTCAGGGGTGGGTGCTGTTGCGCGGCTTGCATCACCGCCTCGGCGGCCTGTGGCCAGTCGTGTTGCAGGCGGCGAACCCACCACGCCGGGTGGTTGTGGCGGCCGGCCGGGCTTTTGGCCACCAGCGCGGCCAGCCCCGGGCCCTGGCGCAGGGCATTGCGCAGCACCGCGTTCACAAAGCCCTTGCTGTGTGGTGCCAGGCGCGCAGTGCCTTTCACGGCTTCGTCCACCAGTGCATGGGCGCTGTAGGGTGGGGCGTCCAAGGGCCACATCAAGGCCAGTGCACAGGTCAGCAGCGCGTCCACCTCAGGAGCCGGGGGGCGCGCCACCAGGGCGTCTTTGGCGGCCTCGGCGCTGCCGCGCCAGCGCATGACATGGAAGCCCAAAGCCTGACAGCCGGCCCGCCATGCGGGGGGCAGTTGCGCCAGGGCGTCGGGCAGGGATGCGCCACCGCGCACCCGCATCAACAGGCGCGCGGTGTGCTCGAGTTGCTGGTGCAGGCTGGGCGCGCCGCCGCCGGTTCGGCTCATGGCAGGCAGTCTAGCCGCCGCCCGGCCTCGGGCCAGCCGCCCACGCCTAGAGCCATGTCAAGGTTGCTCGAAGGGCCATCGGCAGGGCCACCCGTTCGGGCGCACAATCGACAGCGGAAGCCGCTTTGTGCAGTACCGGCGCCTTCCTCCATGGGCCTTGCCGCCCGTGCGCTGCGCACCGCAGCCCTACAGGAGCACACTCCACATGTCCGCTACCACCTTGCCGGGGCTCTTCCGTTCGGAAGAAGAGCTCAGCCGCCTGCCTGCCTCCGAGCGCATCCGCTACCGCCTGATCGGTGCTGATTGCCGCTACCACGCCAATGACAACATCTCGGCCCATATCCGCGAGGGCGAGCTCGAAGAGCTCAAGTCCGAGGTGGCCAAGCAGATGCAAGGCGTGCTCAAGTCCTTGGTGATCGACACCGAAAGCGACCACAACACCAACGAGACCGCGCAACGCGTGGCCAAGATGTTTGTGGAAGAGGTGTTCCGTGGCCGCTATGTGCCCATGCCTTCGGTCACGGAGTTCCCGAACTTCTCGCGCTTGAACGAGCTGATGATCGTGGGCCCCATCAAGGTGCGCAGCGCCTGCTCGCACCACCTGTGCCCCATCATTGGCCGCGTGTGGATCGGCATCATGCCCAACGAGTTTTCCAACCTCATCGGCTTGAGCAAATACGCCCGCATCTGTGACTGGGTGATGAGCCGACCGCAGATTCAGGAAGAGGCCGTCACCATGCTGGCTGAAGAACTGCAAAACCGCGTCAAGCCCGATGGCCTGGCCATCGTGATGGAAGCCGACCACTTCTGCATGCATTGGCGCGGCGTCAAGGACGACGAGTCGGTGATGACGAATTCCGTGATGCGCGGAGCCTTCCTGCGCGACGCCAACCTGCGCCGTGAATTCCTGTCCCTCATGGCCAACAAGAACCGCGGCTGATTGCCGCATACCGCACACGCACCATGCTGGTTCGACTCATGTACTGCAGCCGCGCGGCCACAGGTGCCAGCGGCGCTTTGCGGGCTGGACCATGGGCCAGGTCAACATGGCGCGCATCAACACCGCCATGCTCTTGAAGTATTCCGAGCGTCCTTCCCTTGACCCGTATTCGGTGTCGGGTCGGGTGACCATGGCCTTGTTCGAGGAACTGTTGGCCACCGCTGCCGTGGTGGGCGACCGCTAGCGCGCGGTGGGCTTGGGGCGAAAGCTTCCGGGCGTTCCCAACATCGGCCGTGTGGCCAAGGCCAGTGAGCCGCCGATGGCCCCACCTTAAATCGTTGCGGCCTCGCCCAGGTCGAACAACCTGCGCAGCAGCCGGGTGGGCCATTGCCGCAAGGCGGCGTTGTAGACCTTGGCGGCCTCGTTGTAGAGCTGTCGCCCAAAGCGCAGCTTGCGCTCAGCTTCGCTGATGCCCGCCAAGCGTTCCAGCATGCCGGGCGACAAGCGCAGGGCCGGGTCGTGTTCCACCTCGGCGATCACCGCCGACAGCGCAGCCTGCAGGCCCACCTCAGCCACCGCCACACGCTTGGGGTGGTCCACATCGGTGGGCTTGTGCAGCAGGGCTTCCGATGCGGCCAGGATGGCGCTGCTGGCCTCGTCCACCGCCTGCAGGGTGCCGGCCTCCAAAGACGGGTGCTCCACGGGGCGCAGCAGGGTCAGCAGGCCGGCAATCAATTCATCGCGGCGCTGCACCGCTTCTTCGATCAGTTGGGCCGCCTTGCCGATCTCGTTGCGCAGGCGCTGCAGGCGGTTGTAGGCGCCCAGCGTCCAGCAAAACAGCACCGCGGCGATGCCCAACATGGTCCACTGAACCGAATCCATGGGCCGTGCTCAGCCGGCTCGGGTGGCCGTGGCCGCTTCAAAGCGTTGCCAGCCCTGTGCGCGAAGCTCACAGGCTGGACAGTGCCCGCAGCCACGGCCCCAGGCGTGCTTCACATCGCGCACGCCCAGGTAACAGGTGTGGGTGTGCTCCAGGATGATGGCCTGCAAGGCCGGCCCACCCAAGGCCGCACTCAGTTCCCAGGTCTGCGCCTTGTCAATGAACATCAAGGGCGTTTCTACGGTCATGGGGCTGTCCAGCCCCAGGCTCAGCGCCACCTGCAGGGCCTTGAGCGTGTTGTCGCGGCAATCGGGGTAGCCCGAATAATCGGTTTCGCACATGCCCCCCACCAACACACTGGCCCCGCGGCGGTAGGCCACCACGGCCGCCAGGTTCAGGAACAACAGGTTGCGCCCGGGCACAAAGGTGTTGGGCAGACCGTTGGCCTGCATCTCGATGGCGCGCTCCTGGGTCAAGGCGGTTTGGCTGATCTGGCCCAAAAGGGCCAGGTCCAACAGGTGGTCTTCGCCCAAGCGCTGGCCCCAGTCAGGAAAGGCCTCGGCCATGGCCGAGCGCACCACCGAACGGCAGTCGAGTTCGACGCGGTGGCGCTGGCCATAGTCGAAGCCGATGGTCTCCACTCGCGCATAGCGCTGCAGGGCCCAGGCCAGGCACACGGTGGAGTCTTGACCGCCGGAAAACAGCACCAGGGCGGTACGGGGGTCAGCCGAGGACGTCTGAGCGTGGGCTTGCATCGTTGCTGGCGGGCTGCTTCAGGTCCGCACTTCGCCTTGGCCCAGCACCACCCACTTCATCGATGTCAGGCCTTCCAGGCCCACCGGGCCCCGCGCATGGAACTTGTCGGTGGAGATGCCGATCTCGGCGCCCAAGCCGTATTCAAAGCCGTCTGCAAAGCGGGTGCTGGCGTTGACCATCACGCTGGCCGAGTCCACTTCCCGCAGGAAGCGCATGGCGTGCCTCGTCCAGGCTGTGCACCACCTTCACGCTGACGATGGGCGCGAGGTACTCCTCGCTCCAATCTTGCTCGGTGGCCGGCCGCACCTGAGCACCGGCCACGGGCCCCAGCAGGGCGGCGGCGGCCGAGTCGCAGCGCATCTCCACGCCTTTGGCGGCAAACACCTCCCCGATGCGGGGCAAGAAGGCTGTGGCCTGCGCCACATGCACCAGCAGGGATTCGGTGGCGTTGCAGGGGCTGTACTTTTGCGTCTTGGCGTTGTCGGTGACCCGCACGGCCAGGTCCAGGTCGACCTGCGCGTCGATGTAGGTGTGGCAGTTGCCGTCCAGGTGCTTGATGACGGGCACCCGGGCTTCCGCGCTGATGCGCTCAATCAGCCCCTTGCCGCCGCGCGGGATGATGACGTCCACAAACTCCGGCATGGCAATCAAGCGGCCCACGGCGGCACGGTCGGTGGTCTCCACCAGTTGCACCGCTTCGGCGGGCAGGCCTGCGCCCTGCAAGGCGGCTTGTATGCAGCGCCACAGGGCCAGGTTGGAGTGAAGGGCTTCCGAGCCGCCGCGCAGGATGCAGGCATTGCCGCTCTTGATGGCCAGGCTGGCCGCCTCAATGGTCACGTTGGGGCGGCTTTCGTAGACCATGCCGAACACGCCCAGGGGAACCCGCATCTGCCCCACGCTGATGCCCGAAGGCCGGCGCTTGACGCCGGTGATCTCGCCAATGGGGTCGGGCATGGCGGCGAGCTGCTCGCAGCCTTGGGCCACGGTTTCGATGGTGGCCGCGTTGAGGCGCAGGCGGTCCACCATCGGCGCGGCCAGCCCAGCCGCTTGCGCGGCCTGAATGTCGCGCGCATTGGCAGCCTGCAGGGCCGGGGCCTGCTCCCGCAGCTGCGTGGCCAGTGCACGCAGCGCCGCTTCCTTCTCAGCGGTTTGCGCCCGAGCCATGCGCTGGGCGGCCTGCCGCGCGGCGCGGCCCAGGCCCGTCATGTACACGGCAATGTCGGCAGGGGCGTTCATGCCGCCATTGTCGCGCAGGGCGCTACAGCATGCTCAAGACCTGCAGCCACATCGGGGCCAGGGCTGCAAAGGCGACGGTTCCCACCACGATGGTGGCCGTGGCCTGCGGCACCTGGGTTTGGTAGCGCTGGGCAAACAACAGGGCATTGCTGCCCGTGGGCAGCGAGGCCACCAGCACGATCACGGTCAGCGGCAGGCCTGAAAGTCCCAAGCCCCAGTGCGCCACCCCCAACACCGCCGCGGGCATCACCAGCATCTTGCCCACGGTGCAGGCCACGGCCAAGCGGGCATAGCCCTTGATGCCGTAGTGCGCCAAGGACAGGCCGATCATCACCAGGCACAGCGGCACCACCCCAGAGGCCAAGAGCTGCAAGGCCTCGTCCATGGGTTGGGGCACGGGCAGGCCCAGCAGGTTCCAAGCCAAGCCGGCGATCACCGGCAGGATCACCGGGTGGATCAGGGTGTTGCGCACCGTCTGGCGTACCGTTCCCCACAGATTGCCGCCCACCACCGCATGCCGCGCGCGGGCAATGTCCACTTCGGCCAGCACGGTGGCCACGGTGAGCAGCGTCAGCGCGTGCAGGCTGATGATGGCCACGTGTATCACCAGCCCCGCATCCCCAAACAAGGAGGCCACCAAGGGCAGGCCCACTTGGATGGTGTTGCCAAAGCTGCACATGATGCTGCGGGTGGCCGGCGTGGCCGCGTCCCGTTCATTGGGCTCCAAGCCGCTGGCCGAGCTTTCCGCACGTCCCACATGCCCCACACGTGCCTTGCGCTGCATCTGCCAGCGGCTGAAGGCGTAGACCACCAACACCCAGGCCGTGGTGGGGCCGAAGAAGGCCAAGAGGGTGGACCACGGCAGATGGGCCAGGTCGACCTTGGCCATGGCCCGAAACAGCAGGGCCGGGATCAGCAGGTAGAAGGCCAGCGTGGAGATGGCCTGCACCGGCTCAGGCCCTGGCATCAGCCGAGAGCGCCCGGCATACCAGCCCGCGCCCACCACGGCCACGAGCACCAGCAGCTTCAGAAAGATGTCGAGCGTCACGCGGACTTCTTGGCAGCGGCCTTCTTGGCGGGCGCGCGCGGGGCCCGGGGTTCAAACTCAAAGCCCACCTTGCCGGCCTTGGGGTCCCAGGCCAGAAAGGCCTTGAACTTGCGGCGCGTCTTGTTGGAGACGAAGTTTTCCAGCAGAGCCGTTTTGCCGGTGTTGAGCAGCCGCGTCATTTCTTCTGGCGCCACGGGCTGCTGCAGGATGATCTTGCCGCTCTTGAAGTCGCAGGTGGCCACGCCGGTGGTGTGTTCGCACACATAGGAGCTGCCATGCTCCACGACGCGCCCCTTGCACTTGGGGCAGGCGCCCAGGCTCGTGTGGCCGCTGAAGTCCACCGCTTCCCCTTCGCCACCCTCCCCTTGCTCGGCCTCGCCGAAGTCGAACTCGAGCTTCCAGTTGCCGGCTTCTTCGTCGCGCACCAACTGCAGCTCGGCGGTAAAGGGCCAGCCGGCCTTGGAGCGAAATCCTTCGAGCGGGCCGATGCGCTTGTCGCGCAGGAAGGCCTCGGCCTCGGCCACTTCAAATGCGCGGCCAGCGGGTATCTTGGTGATGGAAAAGCCGCAGCCCTCGGACTGACCGTCCCGCCCCGTGCAGGCGTAGCGCCGGTAGTTCTCTTTGACCACGCCGGCACAGTTGGGGCAGGGCGTGGACAGGGTCACATAGTCGCCCGGAATCGTGTCTCGGTCGTACTCCTTGGCCTTCTTCACAATGCGCTCGGCCATCTGCGCGATCTCGGCCATGAAGGCATGGCGCGAAAGCTGCCCGTGCTCCATCTGCGCCAGCTGGTGCTC
>RGEP01000381.1 GCA_009918225.1 Betaproteobacteria bacterium
AATTCATGGTGCCGCTGGTGAAGGGCTATTCCACCGAAATGAGCCTGGAGGTCACCTCCTTGGGTGTGCAGGTCCACGGCGGCATGGGCTTCATCGAGGAGACCGGGGCGGCGCAGTACTACCGAGACGCCAAGATTCTCACCATCTACGAAGGCACCACGGCCATCCAGGCCAACGATCTGGTCGGCCGCAAGACGGCGCGCGATGGTGGCGCCGGTGCCCGCGGCCTGGCGGCCCAGATCGAGGTCACCGAGCAAGCGCTGGCCGCCAGTGGCAGCGTGAATGCACGGGCCATGCTCAACCGTCTGCGTGCGGCGCGCCAGGCCTTTCTGGACGTGGTTGATTTCGTGGTGGCGCAATCCAAGGGCCACCCCAATGCGGTGTTCGCGGGGTCGGTGCCCTACCTGATGCTGGCGGGCAACCTGATGTCGGGCTGGCAGATGGCGCGTGCGCTGCTGGTGGCGCAGGAACGGCTGAGCCAGGGCGACGACGCCGATTTCATGAACGCCAAGATCGCCACCTGTCGGGTCTATGCCGACCACATCTTGTCGCGCGCACCCGGTCTGCGCGATGCCATCGTCGAAGGAAGCGAAGGCGTGACCGCCATGGCCCTCGAGGCCTTCTGAGGCGCCGCGCACCTGCTCTGATTCCGGCGGCGCGGCAGCCGCCCCGATTCTTGTTCTGGGAGATCCTGTGTCGGTTCCTGCCTTTTTGTCGCGCTTGCGCATTCCGGTCATCGGGTCGCCCCTGTTCATCATCAGCAACCCGAAGTTGGTGATTGCGCAGTGCACGGCGGGCGTCGTCGGCTCGATGCCAGCGCTGAATGCGCGGCCGGCCTCGCAACTGGATGAGTGGTTGCACGAGATCACCGAAACCCTGGCCGCCTGGGACCGAGACCACCCAGATCAGAAGGCCGCACCGTTTGCGATCAACCAGATCGTGCACAAGAGCAACGACCGCTTGGAGCACGACATGGAGGTGTGCGCCAAATACCGTGTGCCCTTGGTCATCACCAGCCTGGGTGCCCGCACCGATGTGAACCAGGCGGTGCAAGCCTGGGGCGGCATCGTCATGCACGACATCATCAACAACGCCTTCGCCCGAAAGGCCATCGAGAAGGGCGCGGATGGCCTGATTGCCGTGGCTGCCGGTGCAGGTGGCCATGCGGGTGTGAAGAGCCCGTTTGCGCTGATTCAAGAGATCCGCGAGTGGTTTGATGGCCCCCTGGCGCTGTCGGGCAGCATGGCCACGGGCGGCGCTGTGCTGGCGGCTCAGGCGATGGGTGCTGATTTCGCCTACATCGGTTCGGCCTTCATCGCCACCGACGAGGCGCGCGCTTCTGAGGAATACAAGCGCTGCATCGTGGACAGCAACAGTGACGACATCGTCTACTCCAACCTCTTCACCGGTGTGCACGGCAACTACCTCAAGCCCTCGGTTCGCAACGCTGGCCTGGACCCCGATCACCTGCCGGAGAGCGACCCCACCAAGATGAACTTCGGCGGTGACGCCAAAAAGGCCTGGAAGGACATCTGGGGTTGCGGGCAGGGCATCGGCGCCGTCAAGGGCGTGGTGCCGACCCGAGAGCTGGTCGACCGCTTGGCGGCCGAGTATGCGGCGGCCCGCAAGCAACTGGGCTTGATGGGCTGAGCCGCGCCACCGGCACCGCTGCGGCGGCTAAGGTTTCGCCGTCTCGGCCGGGGCGTCTTCCATTGAGCAGTCGCAACCTTGCCCAGCGG
>RGEP01000382.1 GCA_009918225.1 Betaproteobacteria bacterium
CGTGAGCATGGGGGCTCCGCCGGCATAGGGGATGTGGCGCGCCTCCGTCTGGGTAGCGGCCAGCAGCATTTCCGCCGGGAAATGGCTGATGCCGTAGTTGCCGCTGGAGGAGTAGGTCATCCCCTTGGGATTGGCGCGCAGCGCCGCCGTGAAGTCCTGATAGGTTTTGTACGGACTGTCCGCGCGTACCACCAGGGCCACCACATCCACCGTGACCCTGGCCACGGGTACAAACTGCTCCAATTGAAACGGCGGCTTTTGTCCATTGAGCACAGCTTGCTCTGGCACGCTGGCGATGCTCGAGAGGGTATACATCCAGGTGTAGCCATCGGGGGCGGCGTTGGCGACTGCCGCGGCGCCAATGGCGCCCGAGGCGCCCGCGCGGTTCTGAATCAAAACCGTTTGCCCCAGGGCTTTTTCCAATGATGCTTTCAGGGCCCGGGCCGACAGATCGGCGATGCCGCCGGCGGGAAACGGCACGATCAGGGTCACCGGTTTGCTGGGGAAGGAAGTCTGGGCTTGCAAACTGGTTGAGACCAGAAAGGTGAGCCAAACAATGAAACGTTGCAAGCCATGCATGGCAAAGACCCCGAGGAACAAGAATGGAGGCCTATTGTCAGGAGATTTCCCAACGCCCCCACTGGTAGTTCACCTAGGTCTGCTGGACATGATGTCTCTGGTGTTGTGCATCTCCATGGCCCTTGCCTTGACATCGTGTTATCCCTGAACCCAGGTTGGGGGAATTCGGCTCCAATAAAGCGGTATCCCTACAAAGACAATCCCTCTCGCCCCGAGAGAAAACCAGGAGACCCCAGATGACGCCACGCCCGATCTCGCGACGCGCATTCGTTGCACTGAGTTCAGCCACCACATGGGGCCTGATTAGCCCGTCATCCTGGGCTAGCACCCCGGCTCACTATCCCAAGACCTTGAAAATCGTTGTCCCCTATTCAACGGGAGGGGGCACCGACATCATTGCCCGGCATTTGGCCGAACGCTTGCGCATCCAAACCGGGGTCATGACACTGGTGGATAACAAGCCGGGAGCCAACGGTGTAATTGGCACCGATCTGGTGGCCAAGTCAGCCCCCGACGGAAGCACGCTGGTGCTGGTGGTGAACAGTCACTTACTCAATCCGGTGGTCATGAGCAAAATGCCGTTTGATACGTTCAGAGACCTCAAGGGCGTCACCCAGGTGGCCGTGTCACCCCTGGTGCTGGTCACCGGTATCAAGCATGAAGGCTCTCGTGCCAATGAGTTTCTGGCAGCTGTCCGCAAAAGTAAAGTGTCCGTGTCATACGGAAGTTCGGAGAACATGACCCGGCTGGTCGGCAGTATGTTTGTCAAGGCCAGTGGCCTGGATGCGGTGCACATTCCCTATAAGGGTGGCGGTCCGCTGATGACCGACGTGGCTGCCGGCATCACCATGCTGGGCGTGACCAGTGTGCTCAGCGCCAAGCAGTTGATCGACAGCGGTCGTATCAAAGCATTGGCCATCACCGGTGTAGAACGCTCACGCATCCTGCCCGATACACCGACCTTTCGCGAGATGGGCATGGACGGATTTGAAAAGGTGACCACCTCGTACAGTCTCTATGGACCTGCTGCAATTCCGATGGAAACTCTGAATGCCTTGCAGACGGCGGTGGCCGATGTACTGGCCACCGCCGTCTGCAAGGCATTCAGAGTTTCCATCGGAATTGCAGCAGGTCCATAGAGACTGTACG
>RGEP01000383.1 GCA_009918225.1 Betaproteobacteria bacterium
CCGAAGCAAGCGGCTGCCCTTGGCTTCGCGGAAGACGAGGTCCCCCCGGGCCACGGTCAGCTGCTGTGGTCCAACCTGGGGTTGCACACCTACGGCCCAGCGGCGCAGGTCTTGCGCCGTTGGCATGCCGCGCTGGCGGTGGACGGCTTTCTGATGTTCAGCACGTTTGGCCCCGACACGCTGCGGGAGTGGCGAGGCCTGTGGGAAGAGGCCGATTGGGGCCCGCCCGCGCAGGCCTTTCGCGATATGCACGATTGGGGCGACGACCTGGTGGCCGCCGGCTTTGCCGACCCGGTCATGGACCAGGAAACGCTGACCCTGACCTGGGCCAGCGCCGAAGCCGCCCTGGCCGAGTTGCGCACCCTGGGCCGCAACGCCCACCCGGGCCGTCACCCCGGCTGTCGCACCCCCCGTTGGCGGGCCCGCTTGTGCGAGGCCTTGGAACGGCGAGCCGGCCCCGATGGGCGAATTGCACTGAGCTTTGAAATCATTTACGGCCATGCCTTTAGGCCGGCGCCACGCAGCCGCTTGCAGCCCACGACAACCGTCTCGCTCGAAGACATGCGCCACATGGTGAAAACCGCCCGCCGTCCTCTCTAGGATGGCGATAGGGTATTCGGGTTCTCCCGGCTCCCTGGAGTACACTGCGCCCCGCTGAATGGGGTCTGCAAAACCACCCGGATGGGCTTTGAACCTGCCGGGCGTGGTCGCCCTGGGAGCCCCCTGGAGGGCCGCCCCGCTGGATGACAGCCTGGGCGGCGGCTTGCGTTGGGTGATGCGCCGCAACTGCTCGTTGGCTCCGCGTCAGGTGCTGGGGGCATATTCCGCGGTTTGCTTGGTGTCGCTTTCGATTGCGTCCATCTTCGCCTGGTTCGGTGCCGTGCCGGTGCTGTACTTCGCGGGATTGGAACTGCTGCTGCTGGGTGTGGCCCTGTTGGTCTATGCGCGCCACGCGGCAGACCACGAAACCATCACCCTGAAGAATTCGACGCTGGCCGTGGAGCACCACTGCGGCAATCGGGTGGAGCGCTCGGAGTTCCGCGCCGATTGGCTGCGGGTGGAGCCTGCCCAAGGCCAAGGCTCGCTGCTGGAACTCTCCGGCGCGGGCCGCAAGACAGTCGTGGGCCGCTACTTGCGGCCCGAGTGGCGCCAGATGCTGGCGCGAGAGTTGCGCCAGGCGCTGAGGGTGCAAACCGCACCGGCAGCACCTGGAGAGGTTTTGAACTGAAGTGACGATGATGAAGATGGACCATCTTTTCGCAAGACAGGCACGGCGTGCCGCGCTCGCACTGGCCGCCCTGTCGGGCATGTCCGCCGCCGTGGCGTCTACGGTCAACGACCTGCCGGGCGGCCCAGCCGTCAACCAGCTGAACCTGCACCCTGCGGTCACCCGCATCGCGGCCGACGTGTCCAACCTGCACATCGCCATGCTGGTGATCTGCTTGGTCATCTTCGTGGCCGTGTTCGGCGTGATGTTCTATTCGATCTTCAAGCACCGCAAGTCGCTGGGCCACAAGCCCGCGCAGTTCCACGAAAGCGTGGCCGTGGAGATCGCCTGGACCATCGTGCCCTTCATCATCGTGGTCGGCATGGGTGCCATGGCCACGCGTTCAGTGGTTGCGATGAAGGACACCACGAACGCCGACATCACCATCAAGGCCACGGGTTACCAGTGGAAGTGGGGCTATGACTACCTCAAGGGCGAGGGTG
>RGEP01000384.1 GCA_009918225.1 Betaproteobacteria bacterium
AGCGCGAGCGCCGCATTTGCAGCCTGGACCCCCGCACCCTACACAGTACCGTGTTGGCCACCATGCCCCCGTGTTCGCACCTGATGAGCAACCACGACGGTAAGCTCATCGTGGGCGATGGCAGCGGCGATGACCCCTACCTGCACTTGTTTGATCTGCAGCGTGGCACCGCCATGCCGCTGGCCCGTCACGACAGCAGCTGGCGTGTCTACAAGCGCAACCGCCAGGTGACGCATCCGCATCCATCGTTTTCGCCTGACAACCGCCGTGTGCTGTACACCAGCGATGTGGATGGCGAGCCGGCCTTGTTCCTGGCGGAGTTGCCGGAGGTATGAGAGCCCACCGAGCCATGCTGCGCAGGGGCTGGGCAGCTCTGGCCTGTCTGGCCTGTCTTGCACTGCTGGGCAGTCCGCTGACTGCGGCCTCTGGCTCCGAGCCCCGCACCGCGCGTCCTCAGCTTGATGCGGCTGCTGCCGCGCGCCATCGCGCGGCCGACTACCTGGCGCAGGGCCCTTCACCCTGGCAACCCGCCGAGGTGGAGGCGGCCAGTTGGAAACCTGACTTCATCGTGGCCGAAGACGGCAGCGGCACCCACCGGTCGGTGCAAGCCGCTGTGGATGCGATTCCGGCGCGGGCGGCCGACGCCGCTGCGCAGCGCACCTGGGTGATCCGCATCCGGCCGGGCGTGTACCGCGGCCCGCTGTGTGTGCAGGGCAAAGCCCCGCTTCGCCTGTTCGGCGAGCCCGGTGCAGCGGGCTTGGTCACCTTGGTCGACGACCGCCACCACAGCCTGCCCAAGCGTGCCGGCGCAGCGGCCCACCCCTGCTTGCCGCCATCACCAGCGCAGCAGCACGGTACCTCGGGGAGTGCCACGGCCGTGATCGCCAGCCCCGATGTGCTGCTGGCCCATCTCACCATCGTCAACCAAGCCACGCAGCCCGGGCGGCCTGCCGTGAACGATGGCGCGCAAGCGGTGGCCCTGATGACCCTGGCCGACCGCATTCAGCTCGAAGATGTGCGGCTGGTCTCGCATCAAGACACCTTTTATGTGAAGCGCCCGGCACCGACCGAGCCCGCCCGGGTCTTCGTTCGGGGCAGCGTGATTGAGGGCGATGTCGACTTCGTCTTCGGAAACGCCACCCTGGTGATCGATGACAGCACCCTGGTCAGCCGCACCGATCGGCTGCGCGCGAGGCCTGGAGGGGTGGTGCTGGCGCCGAGCACACCCGCCCAGGCGGAACTGGGTTTTTTGGTTCAACGCAGCCGCTTTGTGGCCGATAGGCCCTTGCCCCCTGGCAGCGTGAGCCTGGGGCGCGCCTGGGATGAGGGCGTGGCACCCGGAACCTGGCGCGCCGGGGCCTCACCAAACGGACAGGCCGTGGTGCGCGACAGCGCACTCGGCCCCCATATTGGCCCATGGACGGCGTCGACCTCACGACGTCCCTTTGTGGCGATGGGGTCGCCGTTGGATGCTGTGGCCAAGGGCGGTGCCAACCGGCTGGCCGAATACGCCAACACCGCGCTGCCCGATGACATCGCCCGCGAGACCCTGGCCCCTGGCATGGGGTGGGGATCGGCTGGCCCCGGCACCCGCGGCGGCGCCGATGCTTTGCCGCAAGACGTGCACCAGGTGCGAACTCGGGCCGAGCTGGTGGCGGCCCTGCAGCCTCATCCGCGGCCGCGCATCGTCAAGGTGGTGGGCCGCATCGA
>RGEP01000385.1 GCA_009918225.1 Betaproteobacteria bacterium
GCACGTGCGTTGATGAACGCCGGGTGGTCGGCAGCGCTGTGGTTGACCACGTAATCCAAGATCACCCCGATGCCGCGTGCAGCCGCAGCCGTGACCAGTGCATCCAAGTCGGTCAGGCTGCCGTATTGCGATTCGACGTTGCGGTATTCCTTAACGGCATAGCCATGGTCGCGGTCTTGGCTGGGGTGCACCGGCATCAGCCACAGGCCCCGAATGCCCAGGTCTTGCAAGTAGTCCAGGCGCGAGATCAGCCCTTTGAGGTCGCCGATGCCGTCGCCGTCGCTGTCCTGGTAGCTGCGCACGAAGACCTGCATGAAGGCCCCGGTCTGCCAGCCTTCGGGCAAGGGCAGGGCGCTGGCACCCACGGCCACCGCAGAGGCGTCAACGCTGGGCAGTGTGACCGCGGGCGGGTTGCTTGCGCCGCCCGATCCACCGGTGCTGCCGCCCGTGTTGCCTGCTGAGCCTGCGTTCCCCGAAGGTGCCGATGCCCCGTTCGAGCCGCCACCGCAGGCACTGAGCACCAATACGCCGCACAACAGCCATCGAACCCATGACGGCAGTGGACGCGTGATGTGAAGGGGACTGCTCATGGGGTGTTAGGCGTGCTGTAAGCCTTGGATATAAGCCTTAGTCTTAGCCTTGGGTTTAAGCCTTAAGTGTTGCCCGAAGTCTAAGGCCAGGGGGCGATAGGATGACACGCGTTTTGGCAGGCCACACCCGACATCAACCGGTCGGTTTTTCTATGCAGCTTGTTCCGTTTCCGCGCCGTGATCTGAAGTCTTCGCTTTCCTGGCGCGTGGTGGTCATGAAGCAGGCCTGTGCGTGGTGTGCGGCCATGGCCGCTGGGCTGACGGCGCCGAGCTGGGCCGCCCAGCCGGAAAACAGCCGTACCCTGGCTGCGGTGCCCACCCAGGCGCCGACCGCCACCACCCATGAAGCCTTGCTGGCCCAGTGCAACGGGCCTGCATCCAGCCTGCCCTTGGAAGCCGCGCCGGCTGAGGCCTGGCGTCAATTGACGGCCGAGGCCGCCTGGTTGAGGTGGGGGCAGGGGTGCAAGCCGCTGCGGTGGCGCAGTGGAGGCTTGCCCATGGGCAGGGCTTGCCCGAGCACCTTCGCATCGGCCAGGCCCTGGACCCCTCGGTGCCCAGCTGGCCGCTGCAGCCGGGCCCGGACCTGCAGGGCTTTGGGGACCGCGCCCTTGCGACCTCTCACATGGGACGTGGCCCGGTGCTGTCCTTGCCGGACCACGCTGAGCTGGCCGATGCAGCGTTGCGCCGGATGCATGTGGGGCCGCAAGCCCTGTTGGGCGTGGATGCGCAAGGCCGCGTGGTGGTGGCCGAGCGCGTGCAGTCGGCGCAGGCCCTGGACGAGCTGTACGCGCAAGCCGCGGCGTCGACTGAACTCGGCGTGCGCCTGAAGCAGCCCGCCGCCACCGAGTGGACCTTGTGGGCCCCCACCGCCCGCGCGGTGTGGGTGTGCGTGCACGGCCCCAAGGGTGCCGATGCGCGCGAGCTGATGGCGGCAGAACAAGATCCGGCCTCGGGCATTTGGCGCGCCCGCTTGCCGCGCGACCTGCGGGGCCACACCTACCGTTACCTGGTCGAGGTGTTCGTGCCCGCTTTGGGTTGGGTGCGCAACCGCGTGACCGACCCTTACTCGATCAGCCTGACGGCCAACTCGCAACACAGCTGGGTGGGTGATCTGGCCGAC
>RGEP01000386.1 GCA_009918225.1 Betaproteobacteria bacterium
TTGACTTCGACCATCGGCTTGACGTTGTTCAGCGCGACCATGAACACTTCCAGAGGGTCCTTGTTGGCCTTCTTCTCGACCTGCTCAAGGGCACCGTAAATGATGCGCTCGGCCACGGCCTTCTTGCCGGACTCCATGACGACGTTCATGAACTTGGAAAGATCCACAGATCCAAACTTGGGATCGGGCAGGATTTCACGCTTGGGGACTTCGCGACGACGCGGCATTTCTTTCTTCCTTTGTTGCTTCAGCTGGCTCCGGTGGCGATGTCCACCTCAAGAGCCCGGCTCTCCATCCGGGAGGGCCGCTTACTCGGTCTGGCACTTTTCAGTGCATCGTTTCCTGCAGACCGCTGAACCAGTCAGTTCGAATCGCTTCGAGCCTGACCACTTGAAAACACGTGGGCTGTTTAGGCCTTCTTGGGGCGCTTGGCGCCGTACTTGGAGCGGGACTGCTTGCGGTCCTTGACGCCTTGCAGGTCAAGCGAGCCGCGCACGATGTGGTAACGCACACCGGGCAGGTCCTTCACACGGCCGCCGCGCACGAGCACCACGCTGTGCTCTTGCAGGTTGTGGCCTTCACCGCCGATGTAGGAGATGACCTCGAAGCCGTTGGTCAGGCGCACCTTGGCCACCTTGCGAAGCGCGGAGTTCGGCTTCTTGGGGGTGGTGGTGTACACGCGGGTGCAAACCCCGCGGCGCTGCGGGCAGTTCTGCATCGCAGGCGACTTGCTCTTGGTGGGCTCGACCTCGCGGCCGTGTCGCACCAATTGGTTGATGGTGGGCATGTAACTTGTTCCCGTTTGAAGTTACTGGGTTGTAGAAGAAAAAGGTGAATGGCCCGCCCGGCCTGCACCCTGTTTTTCAACAGAGGTGCAGACAGCAGCAGACCCAGCCTTTTTCGCCGAAAAGCCCGCCAGTATAGTCGGAGTCGGTGAACTCAGCAAGAACCCTAGGGCCGGGGCCCGCCCCGCAAGCGCTGCAGCCGGCTCGGACCGAAGCGTCCTCCTCGCGGGTTCGGGTGGTGCTGGACACCAATGCGGTGCTGGACCTGTGGGCCTTCGCCGATGCCCGCGTCCAGGTTCTGCGTGCCGCGATGCAGGCCGGTGAACTGGACTGGGTGGGCACGCCCGACATGCGCTTGGAACTGCAGCACGTGTTGGCCCGGGGCGTGGGGTCCGGCTATGGGGCAGCCCCTGACGCGGTGTTGGCGCACTGGGACCGCTGGGCCCGGCCCTGGCCGCAAGCCGAACCCAGCCCCACACAACACCGGCTGCGCTGCCGTGATGCCGACGACCAGAAGTTTCTCGACTTGGCGCTGGTGTCGGGGGCGCAGTGGTTGCTCACTTCAGACAAGGATTTGTTGAGCCTGGCGCGCCGCGCTGCGCCGCTGGGCTTGCTGATTCGTGCGCCCCAAGCCTGGACGGACGAAAAAAAGCCACCGCAGCCCGAAGGCAGCGGTGGCTTGGATGGGACGGGGGCGGGCGTTTAGGCCTGCTCGCCGCCTTCGCTGCCGGCGGCAGCCTCGGCGTCAGCGGCCGCCAGTTGGGCCGCTGCCAATTCCTCGGCTTCTTGCATCGCAATGGCGCGGCGCTCGGACTCGTCCATTTCTTCCTTGACCTTGCGGGCCTGGTGGAAGGCCATGCCGGTGCCTGCGGGAATCAAGCGACCAACGATGACGTTTTCCTTCAGACCGCGCAGCTCGTCGCG
>RGEP01000387.1 GCA_009918225.1 Betaproteobacteria bacterium
CAACCCAACCCAAGGAGACAACCCATGAAGCTCAAACAACTCGTACTCGCCGCCTCGGTGGCTGCCGCAGGTCTGACCAGCGCGCTGACCCCCACCATCGCCACAGCACAGGCCAAGGACCAGTTCTTCCCTGTCCTGGTCTACCGCACAGGCGCCTACGCCCCCAACGGGGTTCCTTTTGCCAACGGTTATGTGGACTATCTGAAGCTGGTCAACGCACGTGGAGGCATCAATGGCGTCATGACACTGGTGGAAGAGTGCGAGACCGCCTACGCCACCGACCGTGGTGTGGAGTGCTACGAGCGCCTGAAGGGCAAGCACGGCGGCGCCACGGTTTTCCAACCGCTGTCCACCGGCATCACCTTCGCGCTGACCGAGAAGATCCCCAACGACAAGATCCCCATGATCACCTCCGGCTACGGCCGCAGCGACAGCGCCGACGGCGGCGTGTTCAAGTGGAACTTCCCCCTGATTGGTCACTATTGGGTGGCCGGCGACACGGTGCTGCAGCACATCGCCAACAAAGAAGGCGGTTGGGACAAGCTCAAGGGCAAGAAGATTGCGGTCGTCTATCACGACAGCCCGTTCGGCAAAGAAGTCCTGCCCATCGTCACTGAGCGCAGCAAGATGCACGGGTTCGAGATGCAGCTTTTGCCGGTGCCCGCCCCGGGTGTCGAGCAAAAGGCGATCTGGCTGCAGGTGCGTCAACAGCGCCCGGACTTCGTGATCATGCAAACCTGGGGTGTCATGACCGCCACCGCCATCAAGGAAGCCGTGGCCACGGGTTACCCGCGTGAAAAGATGTACGGCACCTGGTGGTCGGGGGCTGAACCGGATCTGCGTGATGTCGGCGCACCTGCCAAGGGCTACAACGCGGTGATGATGCAACACGGCGCTGAACCTCAAGCGGCTGTGGTCAAAGAGATCCAGGAAAAGGTACACGCCAAGGGCCAGGGCACGGGCCCCAAGGAAGAAGTGGGCTCCGTGCTGTACATGCGCGGCGTGGTGGGTGCCATGCTCGCCGTCGAAGGCGTGCGCGCAGCGCAAGAGCGTTTCGGCAAGGGCAAGGTGATGACCGGTGAGCAGGCTCGCTGGGGCTATGAAAACCTCAACCTCACCCAAGCCAAGCTTGATGCGCTGGGATTCAAGGGGGTGATGCGCCCGGTGTCCACCAGCTGCGCAGACCACATGGGCTCAGCGTGGGCACGCATTCACACCTGGGATGGGTCCAAGTTCACCTGGTCTTCCGATTGGCTGCAGGCAGACGACCAGATCATCAAGCCGATGGTCCGCGCTTCGGCTGACCGCTATGCGACGGAGAAGAAGATCACCCGCCGAGCCCCGTCAGACTGCCAGAGCTGACCGGTCTTCTGAATGCCCCGCGCCATCGGTGCGGGGCCCTTCGTTCAAGTGTCGCCCGCGGCACTTGAACAGACCGGCAGCCTTTTGAATGCCAGACCATCTCCTGTTGGACCGCCAGGAATCGTTCATGAACCAGCAAGCCTTACTCAGTGTCAATGGCATCGAGGTCATCTACAACCATGTGATCCTCGTGCTCAAGGGCGTCTCGCTGCAGGTCCAAGAAGGCTCGGTGGTGGCGCTCTTGGGCGGCAATGGCGCCGGCAAAACCACGACCCTGCGCGCGGTCAGCAACCTGCTGGCCGGTGAGCGTGGCGAGGTC
>RGEP01000388.1 GCA_009918225.1 Betaproteobacteria bacterium
TCGACGCCGAACGGCCGGGTGTCGATGTCGTCGCCACCCGTCAGGAGCACGCCGTCGAGCGCTTCCAGGGCGGCCGCGCGCAGGGCCTCGTCCGCTGGCAGGATGACGGGCACGCCACCGGCCAGCGCCACGCTGTCCACGTAGGTGGAACGCAACTGGTGGCGCGGGAATCCGCGGTCGTCGCGGGCCAGGTCGGCGGTGATTCCGATGACGGGCTTTCGGGGCATGGAACCTCCGCTGATTGCATCGGCGCTCGACAGCGGGCATCATCCGTTTATGCAGATCGCCTCCGCTTCCATCCTGGCCGCCGCCCTCGCGTCGACCGCCCTCGCCGACGTCACGCTCCCGGCGGCGTTCACCGACCACATGGTGCTGCAGCGCGGCGTCCGCGCCCGCATCTTCGGGTCTGCGCAGGTGAACGAGCAGGTCGACGTGACCCTCCTTGACGCCAAGGGCACGGTGCTCCGTTCCGCAAAGACCTCGGCCGGGCAGGGTGGGCGATGGTCGGTGGAGCTGGAGCCGCTTTCGGCAAGCGCCGATCCGATGACCCTGCGCGTCAATGCGCGCAGGATGACCGGGCAGCAGTGGCTGCAGCAACTCCAGACGATGGCACTGCAAGAGGTCAGCGAGGAGCAGTCCTGCAAGATCTACCGCGAGATCTGGGAGAGCCTGCCCACCCTGACCGATGCCGCGGACGCCGGTACCGCGCGGCTGGCCGGTAGCCTCTCGGCCGACCAAGTGGACCATCTGCGCAACAAGCTGGAGCGTCACCACCGCGACTGGCGCCGCGATTGGGTGGAGCCTGGTGCTGACGACGTCCTGAAGAAACGGGTCCAGCGAGCGCGCGAGCGTGCCGAAGACTTTTACGGAAAACTCACCCCACCCCAGCAACGCCTGCTGCGTCAGCAAGCCGAGCGGTCTCCTTACGATGTCGCCTTGAGCGAGGCAATGCGCCTGCGTCGACAGGAGGATATCGTCAGCACGCTGCGCTCCCTGCAGCAACAACGGCCCACGCCCGATGAGTGGCGGCGCGAGGTTCGATCCCTGCTGCAGCGCAGCGTCACCTCGCCCGTGTCGGCCCATCAGGCGTATGTGGACCGGGTGAATGACTTCAACTGTCGCGCCATGGCGCAGATGCACAACAGCACCAGCGCCGAACAGCGCCAGTCAGCGCTCAAACGATTGCAGAAATATGAGCGGGATGCACGTGCGCTGATGGCACGTTGATAGCGCATTGATGGCGTGCTGAGAGTGCGATGATGTGGCGCTGATGGCCACAGCGATGCACCGCCAGCGCGCGTGCTTTCAGGACTGCAGTGACTTCCACATTTCCATGTCGCGCTCAGCCGTCAAGATGCGGGGGTTCTTGATGCCTGCTGCCTCGTCATAGGCACGGCTCACATCAAACGGCAGGCAGTGCTCGTAGATGAACACATGGCCAAAAATGGGGTCCATGCTCTTGCGGGTGAGGGCCATCGCCCCCTTGAGATCGAGTTGTTGAGCCACGGCTTCACGGCCGCAACGAAACAGTGTCTCCACCCAACGCTTGGTGTAATCCAACGCCTTGTTCACGTTGGCCTGGCCTTTCATGGCCTCGCCACGGCCGGGCACGATGGCTTCGGCTTTCAAGGCGCGCAGCGCCTCCAGCGTCTCGGGCCACTCTTCCAATTGAGCGTCACC
>RGEP01000389.1 GCA_009918225.1 Betaproteobacteria bacterium
TTCTTTGGGCGCGCTGCGCTGTGGCGTGGCGTGCCGGGGTTGGGGCCTGCTGTCGGCCCCTGCGCGGTTGGCCGGCCTGAACGGCCGGCTCGCTGCGATGCTCGCAACCCAAATCGGTGCGCCAGCGCACACGATTTGGTTTACTGCGCTTCTCGCGCACCACGCTTTTAAGGGGCCAACAACAGGCCCCAACCCCGGCCCACCAAGCACCATCGCGAGTAGGCGTCGTGCTGCGGTACTTGCCGTTTCACGCCCCTTGAAGATGTCGCGCTGCTCGGTACTCCCAGTGGACTGCGGCTGGGGTGGCTGGCCGGGGGCCTTGAGAGGCCACTTCGAGCGCAGCGCGAGAACCGCAGTAAACCAAGTTGTGTGCGCTGGCGCACCAACTTGGGTTGCGGAGGCTCGCAGCGATCCGGCCGTTCAGGCCGGTACGGAGCGTCGTGGCCTCTCAAGGCCCCCAGCCAGCCGCCACGGCCTCAGTCCGCCCACGCCTCTCGTCCAAGGTCCAAGGTCCAAGGTCCAAGGTCGATGGTGAAGCAACCGCCCAGTAAGCTATCCTTCACCCCCACATGAACACCACCCCACCGCAAGACAACGAAGCCCCGGAGCCGCGCCCCAAGCCGCGGCCCAAGGGCATCTACGTCCTGCCCAACCTGTTCACCCTGGCCGCCCTGTTCGGCGGGTTCTATGCCATCGTGATGGCGATGAATGACCGGTTTGAGCAGGCCGCCATCGGTGTGTTCTGCGCCATGGTGCTCGACAGCCTGGACGGCCGCGTGGCCCGCATGACCAATACGCAGAGCGCCTTTGGCGAGCAGATGGACAGCTTGTCGGACATGGTCAGCTTCGGCGCCGCGCCCGCCCTCATCATGTATGAGTGGGGTCTCAAGGGCCTGGGCAAACTCGGTTGGATCGCCGCCTTCGTGTACTGCGCTGGTGCTGCCCTGCGGCTGGCACGCTTCAACACCAACATCGCCGTGGTGGACCGCCGTTTCTTCCAGGGTCTGCCCAGCCCCGCGGCGGCGGCGCTGGTGGTCGGCTTCATTTGGGTGATGGACGACCTGGGCTTTCGCAATGTGAGCGAACTGCCCGCTGTGGCGTGGACCGCCTTTGCCCTGACGCTGTACGCGGGCCTGACCATGGTCACCAACGCGCCCTTCTACAGCTTTAAAGATGTGAGCCTGAAGAAGTCGGTGCCCTTCGTGGTGATCGTGGTCATTGCGCTGGTCATCGCCTTGATCAACATCCACCCGCCCATCGTGCTGTTCGGCATGTTCCTGATTTATGGCGCCAGCGGCTACATGCTTTATGCCTGGCGCCGCATGAAGGGCAAGCCGGTGAGCGTGATCGCCACCTCCACCGACGACCCGGATGAAGTAGGGCTGCACCGTTGAGCGGGCCGTGCTACATTCAAGCCATGCTGATCCACCGCGCGCCCCTCAACGCTCTGCTGCTACTGGCACTGGCTTGTCGCCGGGCGCCCTGATCGCACACGTCTTACACCCCGCATCAGAAAGCCCGACGGCACAGCGCCCTCGGGCTTTTTGCATTCTGACCGCCCCAAACAACCACCCTTCATCTTCACGTCACCCAGGAGCCGACCATGACCGACCAGCTCATCATCTTCGACACCACCTTGCGCGACGGCGAACAGTCGCCTGGCGCCTCCATGACGCGCGA
>RGEP01000390.1 GCA_009918225.1 Betaproteobacteria bacterium
GCCCGAAGGGGGTCGTAAAGACGCCAAATTCTCCACATAGGTGTGCTCCTAAAGTAAGTGGGACATGAAGGTGTAAACCGCAGCCCTCACACCGCCAAAGATGCTCGTCATGCCTTCGGCACCGGGCAGCCAGGTCCGCCAGTGCAAGCCCATGGCCGTGCCCAAAAGGGCAATGGCCAGAAACACGACATAGCCCAGCACAAAGATGAGCGAAATGCTTCGCGCATCGTCATGTGGATGCAGCCGTGCGTGTTCAGCGTGGGTGTTTGCCATCACAGATCCTCCTGACAGGTGACCATCGGCTATCAGAGCCAGGGACGCCAGATCCAGACGAGCAGGTGTGCGACCACGGCCACGGCCGTAAATCCCACAAATCCCTGCACCCAGTAGGTATGAAACTCCTGGGCCTCGTCATCGGTCAGGCCAGAGATCGAAGTTCTCCGTTCAGCCATCGAGATGCTCCTCAAATGCGACCTTGCGGCCGTTCGCCTGCGAAACCCGCGCAGCACGGGAAGCCACGGCCGAATGCCGCGACATCGGGAGTCCGAACTGCAAGGACGTGTTCTTTGGGTGGAAAGGCCTGCTCATGCCGGCATCTCCTGGCGAGCGGTGGCTTCACCGCCCATGGGGTTCTTTGCGGAAGGAGCCGCTGCCGCGGTGGCCCGTGTGGCCTGGCCCAAGGCCTGGCGCACCAGCTCCAGGCTCACCCGGTCTGCACCGCCGCGCTGCGCCAGCTGCTCGGCTTTGTCGCGCAGCCCCTTGGCCGCTGAAATCTGCACCAGCACCGGCTGCAGCTGCACCCATTCGCGCAGCGCGTCTTGGGCCTCTTCGTCCCAGGCCAAGACCGAATCGCTGCCGCTGATGCCGCGCGCCGGTGTGGCCTGCACCTGGTCCATTTCGGTGGCCAGCGGCAGGATGTGGAACAGCGCGTCAAACAGAGCGTTGCACACCTCCTGCACCAAGTAGGTGGCACCCGCATAACCCATGAAGGGTGTGCCGGTGTGGCGGCGGATGATGGAGCCGGGGAAGGAGGCCGGGATGTAGGCGGCCTTCATGGGGCCCTTCTGCCCGGCTTCGGCCAGGTACATGCGCTCGTTGAAGCTGCCGAAGACGATCAGCGGCGTCTTCTCGTGGACCAAGCGGCGGATGTTGACGTTGTCGGTTTTCTCACCGGCCCGGCGCGAGACGGCGAAGTGGCAGGGCAGGCCCATCTCGTCTTCGAGGAAGTGGCGCACGCCGCGCGCATAGGTTTCGCCGGCCACGATGCCAAAGCTGGCGGTGCTGAAGAAATCCTGGGTGACCGATCGCCACAGGTCCCACACCGGCTTGATGGTGGTGTGCTTCTCGCGTTCGATGAAGGGCTCAGGGTCCAAGCCCAGCAAGGCACCGAGCTCACGCAGGAAGGCGGTGGTGCTGTGCAGCCCAATGGGGGCCTGCAGATAGGGCCGCTCCAGCGCCTCACACAGGGCGCGGCCGAATTCACGGTACAGGCAGATGTTCACATCCGCGTTGGCCAGCTCGGCCACATCGGCCAGGTGGCTGCCCAGCGGGAAGGCCATGTTCACTTCAGCGCCCAGGCCTTGCACCAAGCGGCGGATCTCGGCCAGGTCGCTGGGGCAGTTGAAGGTGCCGTAGGCCGGGCCGATGATGTTCACGCGCGGCTTTTCGCCGGCGGGCCGC
>RGEP01000040.1 GCA_009918225.1 Betaproteobacteria bacterium
CCTGCGTGCCATGCACGGCCAAAAAGGCCTTCATCAGGGCCACTGCAATCTTGCTGGGCTCGAAGGACACCACGGCGCCGTTGCGGCGGATGATTTGATACCCCTGGTAGGCCGAGGCGGCGGGCTTACCCGACTCGGCTGACGGCACGGCAGCCCCCCCGATGGCGCCCGAAGGCAGCAGGGAGCTAGAGGCTGGGCCGAGGGTCGTGGATTCCATATAGAACGATCTCTTCTTGTGGGTGGGGTGGACCTGATGGGGGCGTCAAACCACAGCTTTGGGGGCTGCAGCGGTACTTCAGGGTGAGGGGGATGGCCCACTATATCTAGTGGGGGCCAACTGCTCAAGACACTATCCCTAGTGTATGACTGATGGAAATCCCCAGTGGACGCCGCCGCACGATGGCCCTTCGCAGCGGGCTGCGGTTGGGCCGCGAAGTGGCGACTCACCCAGGGGGCCCGGCCTGCCCTCAGGCCCTTCGATGGGCCGCCCACCCGGGTTCAGGGGGCAGCCGGTCCAGCGCGGCGGTGCGCCTCGCAGCAGTAGTGGCGCGGCCCAGCGGCGGGCGTGGCGGCAGGGCCAGCGGGGTGAGGGGCATCGCCGGCCAACGCATCCGAGCGGGGCAGCAGCAGCCCACAGTGGGCACAGCTGACCATGGGCTCGGGCTCAGGCGCCGCCGTCGGCGCGCGGTCGGCCGTGCGGCCTGAACCCCCATGGGCCTGCCGCTCGGTGGCCTTTTGATCGGAGGCGCGGCGGTTGCGGCCCAAAAACCACAACACCGCCGCGATCACCACCGCCAGGACAAGCCACTTCGTCATGTGGGCGTGACCCGGTTCAGCACGACCTCGGCCACAAACCGAGAGCCGATGTAGGCCAAGACCAAGAGGCCTGCACCGGCATACAACCATCGGGTGGCACGGCGGCCGCGCCAGCCCTTGAGGTGGCGGCCAGCGATCAGAGCAGCAAAGGTGGCCCAGCCCAGCAGCGAGAACACGGTTTTGTGGTCCCAGCGCCATCCAGCCAGCCCATCAACAAGGCCAGGCTCAGCACCACAAACCCCGCTTCGACAAAGCGAAACGTCAAGCGCTCCAGCCGCATCAGCGGCAAGCCAAACAAGGTGGGGTGAGGACCCAAGGCGGGTGTCGCCGTGAACGGTGCCGTGCTTCCTGTGGCCGAGCCGGGCACCGAGCCCACGGCTGCGGCGCCGGGCTTGCGGCGCAGCGCTCGCTCCGCAGAATCCAACATGACGCCGTGGATGACGGCCGCGCCGAACAAACCATAGGAGGCAATGCCCAAGAGCAGGTGCAGCGGCGTCAGGGGCGAGCTGAACTTCAGCGCAACCTCGCCCGGGAAGAAGATGATGAGGCCCGACACGATCACGCCCATGGCAGCCAAGGCCCGGCGCACACCCGGCAGGGGCACGAAGCGGCTTTCTACCGCATGCACCGCCAGGACCAGCCACACCGCACCCGACAGGGCCGGCGCAAAGCCAAAACGCGCGCCGCCTTCGGTGCCCCAACCGGAAATGTCCACGGCCAAGGCCGCGCCGTGCAGCAGCCAACCTGCCACCAAGGCGGCCGATGGCAAACGGGCCACCTCTTGGCCGCGCAAAGTGGCCAAACCGTAGCCGGCGCAGGCCAGCAGGGCCAACAGCGCTTCAGGGCCAACCGATACACTCATTTCCAAAGTGTACGGGCCGCGCACCCCCAGCGGCCGAACCCCAAGACCCCAATGGCCTCCTCCCTCACCGACCGCCTGTCGCAACTTGTCAAGACCATGCGCGGACAGGCGCGCATCACCGAATCGAATGTGCAGGACATGCTGCGCGAGATTCGGATGGCCCTGCTGGAGGCCGATGTGGCCCTGCCGGTGGTGCGCGACTTCATCGCCCGGGTCAAAGACAAGGCCTTGGGCCAGGAGGTGGTGGGCTCGCTCAACCCGGGCCAAGCCTTGGTGGGCATCGTGCACCGGGAGTTGGCCGCCACCATGGGCGAAGGGGTCGCTGACCTGAACCTGGCTGCGCAGCCACCGGCGGTCATCTTGATGGCCGGTCTGCAGGGTGCGGGCAAAACCACCACCACGGCCAAACTGGCCAAGCACCTGATTGAAAAGCGCAAGAAAAAGGTGCTCACGGTTTCGGCCGACGTGTACCGGCCCGCGGCGATTGAGCAGTTGCGCACGGTCACCAAGCAGGCAGGAGCCGAATGGTTTGCGTCTGAGGCCCAGCAAAAGCCACGCGACATCGCCTTGGCCGCCATCGACCACGCCCGGCGCCACTACTTCGATGTGCTGCTGGTGGACACCGCCGGCCGTTTGGCCATTGACGAAGCGCTGATGGCCGAGATACGCGAGCTGCACGCCACGCTCAACCCGGTGGAAACGCTGTTCGTGGTGGACGCGATGCAAGGCCAGGACGCGGTCAACACCGCACGGGCCTTCAAGGAGGCGCTGCCCCTGAGCGGCATTGTGCTGACCAAACTCGATGGCGATTCCCGTGGCGGCGCCGCGCTGAGCGTGCGCCAGGTCACCGGCGCGCCCATCAAGTTCGCCGGGGTGTCGGAAAAGATCGACGGCCTGGAGGTCTTCGACGCCGAACGCCACGCCGGCCGTGTGCTGGGCATGGGCGACATCGTGGCCCTGGTGGAAGAAGTCACCAAGGGTGTGGACATGGCCAGCGCACAGAAGCTGGCCGAGAAGGTCAAGGGTGGTGGCGGGTTCAACCTCGACGACTTCCTGCTGCAGATCTCTCAGATGAAGAACATGGGCGGGCTTTCAGGCCTGATGGACAAGCTGCCGGCGCAGATGGCAGCCAAGGCCGGGCAAGCCGACCTCGACAAGGCCGAGCGCGATATACGGCGCATGGAAGGGATCATCCGCTCCATGACGGCGCGCGAGCGCTCACACCCAGCCCTGCTGTTGGACGGCAAGACCAAGGCCAGCCGCAAGCGGCGCATCGCCGCAGGGGCTGGGGTTCAAATTCAGGACGTCAACCGCATGCTCGGCCAGTTTGAGCAGATGCAGCAGATGATGAAAAAGATGCAGGGCGGCGGCCTGATGAAGATGATGAAAAAGCTCGGCGGGATGAAGGGCATGAAGGGGATGCTGCCCCCCATGGGCTAGCCCAACAGGGCCTGCGCAAACTCCTGCGCGTCGAAGGTTTCCAGGTCTTCGAGTTTTTCGCCCACACCGATGAAGTAGACCGGCACGGGGCGCGCCTGGCCTTCAGCGTTGCGGCGTTCACGCCCCCACAGGGCGATGGCCGCCAGCACGCCTCCTTTGGCCGTGCCGTCGAGCTTGGTCACCACCAGCCCGGTCAGCCCCAGCGCTTCATCGAAGGCGCGGACCTGGGCCAAGGCGTTCTGGCCGGTGTTGCCGTCGACCACCAACAGCACCTCGTGCGGCGCACCTTCAAGGGCCTTGGCCGTGACGCGCTTGATCTTCTTCAGCTCTTCCATCAGGTGCAGCTGCGTGGGCAGCCGCCCAGCGGTGTCGACGATCACCACGTCCTTGCCGCGGGCCTTGCCGGCCGTGACCGCGTCAAAGCACACCGCGCCTGGGTCAGCGCCTTCTTGGCTCACGATGTCGATGCGCGCGTCGGCCTCGCGGGCTGCGGCATCGTTGCGCTGGGCCCAGGCGGCCAGTTGCTCACGAGCGGCCGCGCGGAAGGTGTCGCCCGCGGCCAACAGCACCGTTTGGCCGCCGTCGGCCAGGTGGCGGGTGAGCTTGCCGATGGAGGTGGTCTTGCCCGCGCCGTTAACGCCAACCACCATCATCACCGTGGGCTGGTGCTCGCCGATGGTCAGGGGTTGCTGCAGCGGCCGCAACAGCTCGGTCAGGGCCTGAGCCAGCAGGCCCTTGACCTGGGCAGGGTCGGAGGCCTTGGCCTCCTTGACGCGGCGCTTGAGGTCCTCGAGCAGGTGCTGCGTGGCCTTGACCCCGGTGTCGGCCATCAGCAAGGCCGCCTCGAGTTCCTCATACAGCGCATCGTCGATGCGCGTGCCGGTGAACACCGTGGCCATGGAGGCGCCTGTCTTGCGCAGGCCTTGGGTCAGACGCTGCAGCCAACCCACGCGGGGCGGCAGCGCCGCCGTTATAATGCTGAGTTCTGGCGCATTAGCTCAGCCGGTTAGAGCGACGGAATCATAATCCGCAGGTCCGGGGTTCGAATCCCTGATGCGCCACCAGAAACACAGAACGCCGCACGCCCTCATGCCCTGAGGACGCTGCGGCGTTTTGCCGAGCGGTGTGCGGTGTACCCCGGGAAGAACCTAGGGAGTTCGCCACAGTCGGGTATTCAAGTCCTCCCTACACTGGCGCCTTCCCAATTTGGCACGCCAGCAGACCGCCGATGGACGACCTGATCCTCGAAACCCGCCACCTCACCAAAGAGTTCAAGGGGTTCGTGGCCGTCGACGATGTGAACCTGAAGGTTCGCCGTGGCAGCATCCACGCGCTGATTGGCCCCAATGGCGCTGGCAAGACCACCGTCTTCAACCTGTTGACCAAGTTCCTGCCGGCCACCCACGGCCAGATTCTGTACAAGGGCCAAGACATCACAGCACGCAGGGCGGCAGAAGTGGCCCGCGACGGGCTGGTGCGCTCGTTTCAGATTTCGGCGGTGTTTCCCCACCTGACGGTGCTGGAAAACGTGCGCGTGGGGCTGCAGCGCGGCCTGGGCACGAGCTTTCATTTTTGGAAACCCGAGTCCACGCTGTACAGGCTCAACGACCGGGCGATGGAACTGCTCGAGCAGGTGGACCTGGCTGGATTCGCCGATGCGGTCACGGTGGAGTTGCCCTACGGGCGCAAGCGCGCTCTGGAGATCGCCACCACATTGGCGCTGGACCCCGATCTGATGCTCTTGGATGAACCCACCCAGGGCATGGGCCACGAGGACGTGGGGCGCGTGGTGGAGTTGATCCGGCGCGTGTCGGCCAACCGTACGGTGCTGATGGTGGAGCACAACATGAACGTGGTGGCCAACCTGTCGGACACCATTACCGTGTTGGCCCGAGGCTCGGTCTTGGCCGAAGGCCCCTACGCGCAGGTGTCTCAAGACCCCCGCGTGCTGGAGGCCTACGTTGGCTCGGTGGAGGCCTGAATGCCCATGAACCGAGCGGCTCGACTTCCCCACCACTGCTGCGCAGGAGAACCGGCGTGAGCCCCACATTGCTCAAGGTTGCCGGGCTGCACGCCTGGTATGGCGAATCCCATGTGCTGCACGGCATCGATTTCGAGGTGCGCCAGGGTGAACTCGTCACCCTCTTGGGCCGCAACGGTGCCGGCCGCACCACCACGATCAAGTCGATTCTGGGCCTGGTCGGCAAGCGCAGCGGTTCTATTGAAGTGGCCGGCGTGGAAACGGTGAACCTGCCCACCAACCGGATTGCCCGGCTGGGACTGGGCTATTGCCCTGAAGAGCGCGGCATCTTCTCATCGCTGTCCTGCGAAGAGAACCTCTTGCTGCCCCCTCTGGTGGGACCAGGTGGCATGAGCCTGGATGAGATCTACGAGATGTTCCCCAACCTGAAAGAGCGCCGCAACAGCCAAGGCACGCGGCTTTCCGGGGGCGAACAACAGATGCTGGCCATGGCGCGGATTCTGCGCACGGGCGCCAAGATTTTGTTGCTGGACGAGATCACCGAAGGTTTGGCACCGGTGATCGTGCAGACCCTGGGCCGCGTCATCCGCACCCTGAAAGAAAAAGGCCTGACCATCATCTTGGTCGAGCAGAACTTTCGCTTTGCGGCGCCCTTGGCCGATCGGCACTATGTGATCGAGCATGGGCAAATCGTGGCCACGGTGCACAAAGCGGAATTGGCAGAGAAATCCGAACTGCTGCACGACCTGCTTGGGGTCTGAACCAAGCAAATGTCCTTCCTTTCAAACGCGTCCTCGACGCCTACACACCACAGGAGACCGATATGAAACTCAAGACTCTGGCCGCCGCTGCCGCCCTGGCCCTGGCCCCCGTAATGGGCACTGCCCAGCAGGGCAAGCTTTCGGGTGACGTGGTGAAGATCGGCGTGCTCACCGACATGTCTGGCCTGTACGCCGACTACGGTGGCCCGGGCGCGGTGGCAGCCGCCCGCTTGGCCGTGCAGGACTTCGGCGGCAAGATGTTCGGCAAGAACATCGAGGTGGTCAACGCCGACCACCAGAACAAGCCCGACATCGCCAAAAACGTCACCCAGCAGTGGTTCGACCGCGAAGGCGTGGACATGACGGTGGAGAACCTGAACTCCTCCGTGGCCCTGGCGGTACAGGCCCTGGGCAAGGAAAAGAACAAGATCACCATCGTCACCGGTGCGGCCACCTCGCGCCTGACGAATGAAGACTGCGCACCCGGCACCGGCATTCACTACCTGATGGACACCATTGCCCTGGGCAATGTGGTGGGCAAGGCGGTGGTCAAGGACGGCGGCAACAGCTGGTTCTTCCTGACCGCCGACTACGCCTTCGGCCATTCGCTGGAAAAAGACACCGGCGAAGTGGTTCGCGCCGCTGGCGGCCGCGTCAACGGTGCGGTGCGCCATCCGCTGGGCACCAATGATTTCAGCTCCTTCTTGCTGCAGGCCCAAACATCGGGCGCCAAGGTGGTGGGCCTGGCCAATGCTGGTGGCGACACGGTGAACTCGATCAAGGCGGCGGCGGAATTCGGCATCACCAAGCGCCAGAACCTGGCGGCCTTGCTGATGCTGATCACCGACGTTCACGCCATCGGCCTGAACACCGCGCAAGGCCTGTACCTGACCGAAGGCTGGTACTGGGACCTGAACAACGAGACCCGCGCCTGGGCCGACAAGTTCAGCAAGGTCATGAACGGCCGCAAGCCCAACTCCAACCACGCGTCCGTGTACTCGGCCACGATGCACTACCTCAAGGCGGTGCAGGCAGCGGGCACGGACGACACCGCAGCGGTGATGAAGAAGATGCAAGAAACGCCCATCAACGACATGTTCGCCAAGGGCGGCAAGCTGCGTGAAGACGGGCGGATGGTGCACGACATGTACCTGTTCCAGGTCAAGGCCCCGTCGGCCTCCAAGGGCGCCTGGGACTACTACGACCTCAAGGGCACGGTGAAGGGCGAAGAGGCCTTCCAATCGATGGCTGCCGGCCGTTGCGCCGCGGTCAAGAAGTAAGCCGCCCTCGCGCTGCAGACCATACGGGACACCATGGACGAAATCTTCGGCGTGCCGATCCAGGCCTTCATGGGGCAACTCATGCTGGGCCTGGTCAACGGCTCCTTCTACGCGCTGTTGTCGCTGGGCCTGGCCGTCATCTTCGGCATGCTCAACATCGTCAACTTCGCCCATGGTGCCCTGTACATGGTCGGCGCCTTCTTTGCCTGGATGCTGCTGAACTATGCGGGCATCAACTACTGGCTGGCCCTGTTGTTGGTGCCCCTGGCCGTGGGCCTGATCGGCGTGCTGATCGAGAAGTTCTTGCTGCAGTGGCTGCAAGGGCTGGACCACCTGTATGGCCTCTTGCTCACCTTCGGTTTGGCCTTGATGCTCGAGGGTGTACCAAGCTCGGCGCCTATTTGCGCGCCGGCACCGAGAACCCCAACCTGGTCAAGGCTTTCGGCATCAACGTGCCCTTGATGGTCACGCTCACCTATGCCTTTGGCGTGGGCCTGGCGGGGCTGGCGGGTGTGATGGCCGCCCCGATCTACCAGGTCAGCCCCTTGATGGGCTCCAACATCATCATCATCGTGTTTGCCGTGGTGGTGATCGGGGGCATGGGCTCGATCCTGGGCTCCATCGTCACTGGCCTGGCTTTGGGTCTGGTGGAGGGCCTCAGCAAGGTGTTCTACGCCGAAATCTCCACCACGGTGGTGTTCATCATCATGGCCATCGTGCTGATGGTGCGGCCGGCAGGCCTGTTCGGGCGGGAGAAGTGAGATGAGCCGCACCGCCCTGGTCTTTTTGCTCTTGTTGGTGGCCGGTCTGGTGGCCCCGTTTGTGGGTTACCCGATCTTCTTGATGAAGGTGCTGTGCTTTGCTCTCTTCGCCAGCGCCTTCAACCTGCTCATTGGCTTTACCGGCCTGCTGTCCTTCGGACACGCCATGTTTTTCGGCTTTGCCGCCTACGTGTCGGGCCATGCCGCCAAGGTGTGGGGCCTGACGCCTGAACTGGCCATCTTGGCTGGCACCGGCAGCGCCGCCCTGATTGGCGCGGTCACCGGTTGGTTGGCGGTGCGGCGGCAAGGCATTTACTTCGCCATGGTGACGCTGGCCTTGGCGCAGATGGTGTACTTCATCTGCGTGCAAGCGCCTTTTACCTACGCCGAGGATGGCATCCAGAGCATTCCACGCGGAGACTTGTTTGGCGTGATCGACCTCAGTGGCGACCGCACCATGTACTACCTGGTCTTTGCGATCTTCATGGCGGGTTTGCTGGGCATCTACCGCATCATCCACTCGCCGTTCGGGCAGGTGCTCAAGTCGATCCGCGAAAACGAAGCGCGGGCACTGTCCCTGGGTTACGACGTGGACCGCTACAAATTGGTGGCCTTTATCCTGTCGGCCGCGCTGGCTGGCCTGGCCGGCGCCACCAAGAGCCTGGCCTTTGGCTTGGCCACCTTGACCGATGTGAGCTGGCAGATGAGTGGCGAGGTGGTGCTGATGACGCTTCTGGGCGGCATGGGCACGATCTTCGGCCCAGCCCTGGGTGCGGCCATCATCGTCACCATGCAGAACTACCTCTCGGGCTTGGGTTCCATGGTGACCATCATCATGGGGGCCACCTTTGTGGCCTGTGTGCTGCTGTTCCGCCGGGGCATCGTGGGCGAAATCGAGTACCGCTTGGGGCGCAAGTCGAGTTCCTGATCGCGCGGGTGTCCGGTGGCGGGGCTTGGATCGGCCTTCAAGGCCGACTCTGGGCTCGGATAACCGCACGGCTGCCTACAATGGAGGCTTCGCGGCCACTGGATCTACCCCAAGCCCGCCGCCAGGAGAACCCCCATGAGCGAACGCTCCAAGCCCGCCAACAGCGCGGGCCGCAAGGTCTTCATCCGCACCTTCGGGTGCCAGATGAACGAATACGATTCCGACAAGATGGCCGATGTGCTGCGTGCGGCACAGGGCTATGAACCCACGGACGACCCCGAGCAAGCCGACCTGATTCTCTTCAACACCTGCTCGGTGCGTGAGAAGGCGCAAGAAAAGGTCTTCAGCGACCTGGGGCGCGTGAAGCACCTGAAAGAAAAAGGGGTGCTGATTGGCGTGGGCGGCTGCGTGGCTTCGCAAGAAGGCGCGGCCATCATTGAACGCGCGCCCTATGTGGACTTGGTGTTTGGGCCGCAAACCTTGCACCGCTTGCCCCAGATGATTGAGCAGCGCCAGGCGGCACGGCGGCCGCAGGTCGACATCTCCTTCCCCGAAATCGAGAAATTCGACCACCTGCCGCCCGCCCGCACCGAGGGCGCCTCGGCCTTCGTGTCCATCATGGAAGGCTGCAGCAAGTACTGCTCGTATTGCGTGGTGCCCTACACCCGCGGCGAAGAGGTGCACCGCCCGCTGGACGATGTGCTGGCTGAAGTGGCTGGGCTGGCCGACCAAGGCGTCAAGGAAATCACCCTGCTGGGCCAAAACGTCAACGCCTACCGGGGCCAGATGGGTGACACCAGCGACATCGCCGACTTCGCGCTGTTGCTGGAACTGGTGGCTGAGATTCCCGGTGTAGAGCGCATCCGCTACACCACGAGCCACCCCAATGAATTCACCCAGCGCCTGATAGACGTTTACGGCAAGACCGACAAACTGGTCAACCACCTGCACCTGCCGGTGCAACACGGCTCAGACCGCATCCTCATGGCCATGAAGCGTGGCTACACCGCGATGGAATACAAGAGCACCATCCGCAAGCTGCGCGCGGTGCGGCCGGGCATCTCCCTGAGCTCCGACTTCATCGTGGGCTTCCCCGGCGAAACCGAAGATGATTTCGGCAAGATGATGAAGCTCATCGAGGACATCGGCTTTGACGCGTCCTTCAGCTTTGTCTTCAGCCCACGCCCGGGTACGCCCGCGGCCAACCTGCCCGATGACACGCCGCAGGCCCTCAAGCTTCAGCGCCTGCAACACCTGCAGGCCACGATTGAGTCGAATGTGCGGCGCATCAGCGAAAGCCGAGTGGGCACGGTGCAGCGCATTCTGGTGGAAGGCCCTTCGCGCAACAGCGCCACCGGCAAGGCCGGCAGCTCGGCCACCGAGCTCATGGGCCGCACCGAGTGCAACCGCATCGTCAATTTTGAAGGCGGACCTCAAGGCGCGCGGCTGCACGGCCAGATGCTGTCGGTTCGGATCACGCAGGCCCTGCCCCACTCGCTGCGGGGTGAGGTGCTGGTGGGCTGAACAAGCCCCTCAGCGCCGCCGGGGCCAAGCGAAGGCTCTGAACCACAGCGCCAGAGCTGTGGCGACCACCATGCCCGCATAGCCCCACTGGCTGCCCTCCGCCCCCCAGTAGGCCCAGGCGCCCGTGTGGGCCAACAGGGCAGCGGGGTAGGCCCATCCCAGCAATGCCAGGGCACTGGCGCGACCCGCCAGCGCGCGGCGCCACAGCAGCTTGAGCGCCCCCACCGACAGCAGCGCCACCCAAAACGGCGCAGCCAAGGCATTGAGCAGGTGCCAAGCGGCGTCCCATGGGGTCATAAGGGCCCAATTTTATAATTCGCTGCTTATGGCCGTCCTCGCCCTTGGGCTCAACCACCAAACTGCCCCGCTGGACCTGCGCGGGCGCTTGGCCTTTGCGCCGGGCCAGTTGTCCTCGGTGTTGCAGGACTTCCGCCAGCGACTGCAGCGCGCCGCGCCTGAAGCCGCGATTCTGTCCACCTGCAACCGAACCGAGCTGTATGTCGCCGCCGATGCGGCCACCGCACACGA
>RGEP01000391.1 GCA_009918225.1 Betaproteobacteria bacterium
GCTTTGAAGCGCAGCGCTACTTCTGGCAGTGCCCCGGCTGCCTGAGCTGGGACAGCTACCCACCGCAGCGCATAGAGGAACAGTGACGCTCAGGGCCCGGCGCTGGCCCCATGATCCGGGCTCAGACCAGCCCCGCGGCCTGTGAAACCCGCTGCACGGCCGAAGCCACCGCTTCAAAAGACGGCTGTTGGCCTTTGCCACCCAATGACGCGCCTGGCCCGTTGCCGGTGATGCCGGTCAAGCCCGGCTCATGGTCGCAATAGATGCCGACCACCGGCCGGCCCAGCGCGGCGGCCACATGCGCGAAGCCGGTATCCAGCCCCACCACCAGGCGTGCACCGGCCAACACAGCCGTGGCTTCCTGCACGGAGAGAAAAGGGGGCACCCAGGCCTCACAGCCTTGCGCAATGCGCTGCGCCATGGCCTGTTCGGGCCCGCTGCCCCACAGGACCACAGGCTTTAGCCCTTGAGCCCAAAAGCCGCGGCCCAAGGCCTCCCAATGGTGTTCCGGCCAGTGCTTTTCTGGACGGCTGGCATTGGGAATCAAGACCACATAGGGCTGTCGCAACTCCGCTCGAGGATCGGGTTCCACCTGCTCCAGTCCGAAGTCGGGCGGGGGCACGGTGGTGTCAGGGTTGGCCAGGCTGGCCTGGGCGGCCAAAGGAACAAGCCCCGCTGATGACAAGGCCGCTTCTGCCAGCAAACGGCAGCGTGTGACGGCATGCAGCTGGGGCGACACCGCGCAACGGTGCGCGTACAGGAGGCTGGCCAAAGGCTCGCGAATGCTGTGCCGGTCGTAGCCGGCCACCGGCACACCGGCACGGCCGGCCCACACCGCGCTTTTGAGCAGGCCTTGGGCATCGATCACCAGGTCGTAGCGCTCAGCCCGCAAGGCATCGACCAGGGCCCCCATGGCCTGCCAGGTGGCGCGCTGGTGCAGGTGGCGGCGCCACTTGCGCCAAGGCAGCCGGTGCACCTGGGAGACCGCGCGGTGCAGGCCCGGCAGGGCCGCAAAGGCAGGCTCCACCAACCAATCGATTTGCGCCTGTGGACACAGGCGCTGCAGGTCGCTGGCCATGGGCAGGGCGTGCACCACATCGCCCATGCTGGAGGTCTTGACGATCAGCAGCTTCAACGCTTGGCCGCTTCCGCCACCAATACAGGGTTGAAACGCGGGTCGTTGTACATCTTGAACTGGCGGTACACCTTGAAGTACGCACGCCCGGCCAGGCTGTCGGCCAGCAAGGCGTCTAGGCAGGCGGCCAGGTCGCGGCGCTGCTCTTCCAGGCGTTCAAGCTTGACGCGGCTGGCCGCTCGGTGGGCCTCGTCCACATCCTGGCGTTGCGTTTGCTGTCGCATCGCGTGCGCCTTCAGCGCCATGATGGACAAGCGGTCCACCATGCTGCCGGCGGTTTCGCTGTTGAGCCGTGCACCGGCAGGCGCGCACGACTGTGGCGCGTCGCTGCGGGCGGACTGCGCATCCACCAAGCCCAGGGACTGCAGCAACCACTCGTCCACGCGCTCGGTGGCGTCGTTGCGCGCCTGGTTGTAGCGGTCAATGGCCCGCTTGTTGGCGGCAATGTCGGCGTCGGCCACCTGGGTGCGCCGGGCCAGGTCCTCTTCGGCCCACAGCAGGCTGTTGTAGCGGTGGTTGGTGCTCACCCAATGCCACAGTGCTTC
>RGEP01000392.1 GCA_009918225.1 Betaproteobacteria bacterium
CTGACTTCAAGAATCGGCTTGCTCACATCGATCCTTTCGTGGCGTTCGGTACGGATCGATCGCTGCGTTGGCCAGCTGAGCCTTTGAGGCGAGCCTCCAGCCAGGGCGCCAGACCTCCGACCAGACCCTTGGGTGCAACGATGACCACCACCACGAACAGCGTTCCGATGACGATGTGGTGGTGTGGGGTGTAGGAACCCACCACCGACTTCAGCACGGTCAACAGGGCCGAGCCATACAGTGATCCGATGAAGGTGCCGGTGCCGCCCACGATCACATTGATGACGGCGTTACCCGACACTTGGAAGAACAACAGCTCGGGCGAGACAAATCCTCTGAGCATGGGGTACAGCGCCCCACTGCTGCCGGCGATCACCGCCGCCATCACAAAGGCCACCATCTTCGTTTGACGCGGGTCTACCCCGAGGAACGACAGTCGCTGCTCGTTGGCGCGCAGGGCTTCCATCTGCCGGCCCACCGGCGTGTCCATCAACCACTGCAGGCCCAGATACACGACGAGGATGAAGGCCAGTACGCACAGAAAGAAGCCGCCCGCCGATGCTGATGTGAGACTCCCTGCGATGGCCGCCGCTGGCACGCCGATGATGCCGTCCGAGGCACCCAGTTCGCGGGTGTTGAACACGATCTTGGACACCACCTGTGCCAGCCCGAAGCTGATCAGCGCGAAGTACACGCCCTTGGATCGGATGGCAATCAGGCCCGCGACGATGGAGAGTGCCAAGGTGAAGACCACGGCCACGGCCAGGGCCACCCACAGCGAATCGCTCCAATGCTTGAGCACCAAGGCCGACACATAGGCGCCGGCGCCAAAGAAGAGGGCCTGCCCCAATGGCAACAGGCCTGTCTTGCCCAGCAAGAGGTCGACGCTCAGGGCAAGCCCACCAAAGATCAGGGCCTCCGTGGCCAGCCGGAAGTAAAAGATATCGCCCTTGAACCAAGCCAAGGCGGCAAACAGGAGGCCGCCGCCGAAGAACACCAGGGCCATCAGCCGAATGGCTCGTCTGCATTCACCCATGCCCGAGCTTCCCAAAGAGACCCTGGGGACGCCACATCAGCACCAGGACCATGATGCCGAACAGCAAGGGGTCGCTCCACACCGGAGAGATGTAAAGGCTCGAGATCGACTGGATCTGCGTCAGAACCAGACCGGCGATCACGGCACCCTTGATGGAGCCCATGCCACCGATGATCACCACTGAAAACGCCATGAAGACAAAGTCCCGGCCCATGGTGGGGAAGACCGAGTAGACGGGTGCAAGCAGCACTCCGGACAGACCTGCCAGCGCCACGCCGAAGGCGAAGGTGCCGGCGTAAACCCGCTGAACCGGAACGCCCAGCGAAGCTGTCATGTGCCGGTCATAGGCCGCTGCGCGCACCACAGCACCCAGCGGCGTGCGGAAGACCACTATCCAAACGCCTGCGATCACCAGACCGCCAGCAAGCATGAGGAACAGGCGATAGTTGGGGAAGAACAGCCCCATCACCTCGGTGGCGCCGCTGATGGGCGCTTCCATGCGCAGCGGGTTGGCGCCGAAGATGATCTTCAGCAGGTCTTCCAGCACCACCCCAACACCAAAGGTGAGAAGAAGCGTCAGGGTGTGCCGGTCCTTGTGATGGAACACGCGCTGCACCAGCCCGCGCTCGGTTACATAGCCCAG
>RGEP01000393.1 GCA_009918225.1 Betaproteobacteria bacterium
GCCTATGGCATGGTGGGTCTGGGCCGAATACGGCACCACGATCATCAGGTGGTCACAGCTGCGCAGCAGCTCATCCTTGTCCACCCAACGCGCACCGCCCAACTGTGCCTCGGTGGCCGCATCCAGGCGGGATCGGTTGTGATAGATGACCTTCATCCCGAAGCCGTGCACCCCGCGCCGCGCGATGGCCTGGCCAATACGGCCCATGCCCAGAATGCCCAAGGTGCTGCCGTGCACATCGAATCCCGCCAAGAGGTCGATGGCCCAGCGGTCCCACTGACCGCTGCGCAGGAAGTGCTCGCTCTCGGCCAGGCGGCGCGCGGCGGCCATCATCAGCATGAAGCCCATATCGGCCGTGGTTTCGGTCAGCACCTCGGGCGAATAGCTGGCCAGTACGCCCGCTTGGCTGCAGGCCGGCACGTCGATGTTGTTGTAGCCCACGAACATCGTGGCCACCATTTTGAGCTGCGGGCAAGCAGCCAACAGGGGTGCATCAATGCGCTCGCTGCCCGTGATGAAGGCGGCATCCTTACCTTGCAGGCGTTGGGCCAGTTCGGCGGGCGTCCACACCACGTCGGCGGGGTTGTCTTCCACGTCAAAGTGCTGGCGCAGCGCCAGCAAGGTCTCATCAAAGATGCGCCGTGCGACCAGCAGTTTGGGTTTGTTCATGAATGCAACCTTTTCAACGGAACCAGATGAACGTGATGATCACGAACAAGGGAATCAGCACCGCGCCGCTCCACAGCATGTAGCCAAAGAAACTGGGCATGCGGATGCCCCGGTCCTCGGCAATGGCCTTGACCATGAAGTTGGGGGCATTGCCAATATAGGTGTTGGCCCCCATGAACACCGAGCCGGCGGACACCGCCGCCAGGGTAGCGCTCAAGGTGGTCATGAGCACGGCCGGATCACCGCCGGCCAAATTGAAAAAGACCAAGTAGGTCGGCGCGTTGTCCAGGAAGGAACTCAGCGCCCCCGAGAACCAGAAGTAGGCCCAAGGCAGGGGCTGGCCATCGGGCCCGGTGACCGCGCGCGCCACGGCTGCGAAAGCCCCGGCCTCCCCCACGCGCAACATGGCCAGCACGGGAATCATGGTCAGGAAGATGCCGATGAAGAGCTTGGCCACCTCTTGCATCGGCGCCCACGAAAACTGGTTCTTCGCGCGCACGCCCGCTGGGGTGATCTTCAGGGACCAGAACACCACCGCCACCAGCAAGACATCGCGCACCAGCTGTTGCAAGGCCACTTCAGTGCCCCACACCGAGAAGCTGATGCCGGGCTTCCAGGTGCCGCTCATCAGCACCAAGCCCACCACCGCCAAAAGCGGCAGAAAGTTGATGGCCCCCTCCAGCCCGAAGCGCTCGTCGTCTGGCGTGGGGTCGGCTGGCAGCACCCCTTCGCGGCGGTAGTACCAACTGTCGACCACGTAAAAAATGGCCAAGAGCGAACCCACCAAGAAGAGCGTTTCAGGCAGAAGCGTGGTGACCGTCCAGAAGAAGTCCACACCATTGAGAAAGCCCAGGAACAAGGGGGGATCGCCCAAGGGTGTGAGGGAACCACCCGCGTTGCTGACGATGAAGATGAAGAAGACCACCACATGGGCCACATGCTGCCGGTTGTCGTTGGCCCGGATCAGCGGGTGGATGAGCAGCATCGAAGCGCCCGTGGTTCCCATCAGG
>RGEP01000394.1 GCA_009918225.1 Betaproteobacteria bacterium
CGCAGCCAGGCCAGCCTGGCCCCCGGCATCAAGGTGCGCATGGGCACCAAGCCCGCGCCCCATGCGGGCATGGGCGTGAGCCACTACACCTGGGCGTCCTCGCCCTTGCGGCGTTATGTGGACCTGGTCAACCAGTGGCAGATCATCGCCTGCGCGCGGCACGGCCGCACCGCAGCCTTGGCTGCGCCCTTCAAGCCCAAGGATGCGCAGCTGTTTTCGGTCGTGTCGTCCTTCGACGCGGCCTACACCGCCTACGCCGACTTCCAGCGGGGTATTGAGCGCTACTGGACCCTGCGCTGGCTGCAGCAAAACGAGGTCACCGAAGTGCCCGCCACCGTGCTCAAGGACGGTCTGGTGCGGGCTGAGGAACTGCCCTTGATGAGCCAGGCCTCAACGCCCTTGGCCTTGGCCATCGAGCTGGAGCCCGAGGAAGGCAGCCCAGCCGAGCCTGCACCGGGTCGCTCCTCGGACCACCCCAACAACACCAGCCCAGTGGCCGGATGATGGACCGCGAGCTGGTCGACCGCTACGCTGTGATCGGTCACCCCGTGGCCCACAGCCAATCGCCCTTCATCCATCAAGAGTTCGCCCGGCAAACCGGCCAGACCATCCGCTATGAGCGGGTGGAGTCGCCGCTGGATGGCTTTGCCCAAACGCTGCAGCGCTGGGCTGCCAGTGGTGCACGAGGCTGCAATGTGACGGTGCCCTTCAAGTTTGAGGTGCCGGGTCTGGTGCGCCACTGCAGCCCGCGGGTGCAATTGGCGCGCGCGGCCAACACCGTGCGCTTGGACCCGCCAGGATGGCAGGCCGAAAACACCGATGGCTTGGGCCTCGTGGCCGACATACAGCTGCATGCTGGTCGTCCCCTGAAAGGCTGCACGGTGTTGTTGGTGGGCGCCGGCGGCGCTGCAGCCGGCGTTTTAGGCCCCCTGCTGGCAGCACAGCCCGCGCGGGTGGTGGTCGTCAACCGAACGGCTGCCAAGGCCTTGGAACTGGCGGCCTCCCATTCTGCTTGGGCGCATGAACACGGCAGTGCCGTGGTGGCCGGCGCACTCCATGAAGCCGCTGCGCTGTGTGGCAGCGGCTGCCAGGTGCTGATCAACGGCACGGCCAGCAGCTTGGCTGGAGAGGCATCCCCCGTGGCCGATGGGATTCTGCGCCCCGACGGGCTGGCCGTGGACATGATGTACGGGCCAGCTGCAGATGCCTTTTTACGGTGGGCTCAGGCCCAGGGCGCGCAGGCCCGTGACGGTCTGGGCATGTTGGTCGAGCAAGCCGCGGCGGCCTTCGAGTTCTGGCGCGGTGTGCGCCCACCCGATACGGCAGCGGTGCTGGCCGCGCTGCGCGATCGCCTCGCGCCGCATCAGCCCTCATGATCGGCACCGCGCTGCGCCAGGCCGGCCGGCTGCTGGCCCTGCTGCTGATTGCGCTGCTGGCACTGCAGCTGTACTTCCTGGGGCGCACCGCGCTCATGGCTGTTCTGAACCCCTCGTCCACCACCTTTCAACGCACACAGGCGCTGCGCATCTTGCAACGCGATGGGCGTCTGGTTTGGAACCAGTCGTGGATGGACCTGCGCGAGATGGGCAGCGCCCTGCCCCGTGCCGTGATCGCCAGTGAAGATGCCGGTTTTGTCGAGCACCAAGGCCTGGACTGGGAGGCCATCGACAAAGCTCGGC
>RGEP01000395.1 GCA_009918225.1 Betaproteobacteria bacterium
CTTGAACGCCTCCATCAGCTTGAGCCGCTTGGCGTTCTTCTTGATCTTGATCTCCGAGCCGGTCAGGTCATTGCGCAGCTTTTCAATCTCGACGTCCAGGTCCAGGCCTTCGAGCAGATCCTTGATGCCCTCAGCGCCCATCTTGGCGATGAACTCGTCGCCGAATTCCTTGCGCTTGGCGTCGAAGTCGTCCTCGCTCATGATGGCGAACTTCTTGAGCGGCGTCATGCCAGGGTCGGTCACCACATATGCTTCGAAGTACAGCACGCGCTCGATGTCGCGCAGCGTCATGTCCAGCACCAGGCCCAAACGCGAAGGCAGGGACTTGAGGAACCAGATGTGGGCGCAGGGCGCGGCCAGGTCGATGTGACCCATGCGCTCACGACGCACCTTGGTCTGCGTGACTTCAACGCCGCACTTCTCGCAGATCACGCCGCGGTGCTTGAGGCGCTTGTACTTGCCGCACAGGCATTCGTAGTCCTTGATCGGGCCAAAAATCTTGGCGCAGAACAGGCCGTCACGCTCGGGCTTGAAGGTGCGGTAGTTGATGGTCTCGGGCTTTTTGACTTCACCGAAAGACCACGAACGGATCTTTTCGGGCGAAGCCAGACCGATCTTGATGGCATCGAAATGCTCATCGGGGGTGAATTGCTTGAACAGGTCGAGTAGCGATTTCATGATTGGGGTTCCCTAGTCTGTTCGTCTCGTTCAGTTGCGCTCAAGTTCAATGTCGATGCCCAGGGAGCGGATCTCCTTGACCAGCACATTGAATGATTCCGGCATGCCGGCCGTGATGGCGTGCTCGCCCTTGACGATGGACTCGTAGACCTTGGTGCGGCCCTGCACATCGTCCGACTTGACAGTGAGCATCTCCTGCAGCACGTAGGACGCGCCGTAGGCTTCCAGCGCCCAGACCTCCATCTCGCCGAAGCGCTGGCCGCCGAACTGGGCCTTGCCGCCCAAAGGCTGCTGGGTGACCAGGCTGTAGGGGCCGGTGGAGCGGGCGTGCATCTTGTCGTCGACCAGGTGGTGCAACTTCAGGAAGTGCATATAGCCCACGGTGGTGGTGCGCTCGAACTTGTCGCCGGTGCGCCCGTCATAGAGCTGGGCCTGGGTGCGGGTGGCGGTCAGGCCCTTGGCCGCAGCCGCGTCGGCCGGGTAAGCCAGCTGCAGCATGTTCATGATGTCGCCTTCGGAGGCGCCGTCGAACACCGGGGTCGCAAAGGGCACGCCCTCCTTGAGGTTGCCGGCCATCTCCAGGACCTGCGCATCGCTGAGGTCCTTGAGGTCCTCGGCACGGCCGGCCTTGTTATAGACCTCTTCCATGAACTGACGCAGCTCGGCCGCGCGGCTTTGCGCTTGCAGCATGTTGCCTATGCGCTGGCCTATGCCCTTGGCCGCCCAGCCCAGGTGTACCTCGAGCACCTGGCCCACGTTCATCCGCGAGGGCACGCCCAGCGGGTTGAGCACGATGTCGCAAGGCGTACCGTCAGCCATGTAGGGCATGTCTTCGACCGGCACGATCTTGGAGACCACACCCTTGTTGCCGTGGCGGCCGGCCATCTTGTCGCCAGGCTGAAGGCGGCGCTTGACGGCCAGGTAGACCTTGACCATCTTGAGCACGCCAGCAGGCAGCTCGTCGCCCTGGGTGAGCTTCTTGCGCTTTTCTTCAAA
>RGEP01000396.1 GCA_009918225.1 Betaproteobacteria bacterium
TCCATCTCGCCGAAGCGCTGGCCGCCGAACTGGGCCTTGCCGCCCAGCGGCTGCTGCGTGACCAGCGAGTACGGGCCGGTGGAGCGTGCGTGCATCTTGTCGTCCACCAGGTGGTGCAGCTTGAGCACGTGCATGTAGCCGATGGTGGTGGGGCGCTCGAACGCCTCGCCGGTGCGGCCGTCGTACAGGTGCGCCTGGGTGCGGGTAGCCGTCAGGCCCTTGGCCTTGGCCACCTCGTCCGGGTAGGCAAGCTGCAGCATCGCGCGGATCTCTTCCTCCGAGGCGCCGTCAAACACCGGCGTGGCGAAGGTCACGCCCTGCGCAAGGTTGGTGGCCATCTCGGCCACGTCGGCGTCCGACAGCTTGGCCAGGTCTTCCTTGCGGCCGGTGCCGTTGTAGACCACTTCCATCGCCTTGCGCAGTTCGGCCACCTTGGCTTCGCGCTGCAGCATGTCGCCGATGCGCTGGCCGATGCCCTTGGCGGCCCAGCCCAGGTGCACCTCGAGCACCTGGCCCACGTTCATGCGCGAAGGCACGCCCAGCGGGTTGAGCACGATGTCGCAAGGCGTGCCGTCGGCCATGTAGGGCATGTCCTCGACCGGAACGATCTTCGACACTACGCCCTTGTTGCCGTGGCGGCCGGCCATCTTGTCGCCACGGCAACAAGGGCGTGGTCTCCAAGATCGTTCCGGTCGAGGACATGCCCTACATGGCCGACGGCACGCCGTGCGACATCGTGCTCAACCCGCTGGGCGTGCCTTCTCGCATGAACGTGGGTCAGGTGCTGGAAGTGCACCTGGGCTGGGCGGCCAAGGGCATCGGCCAGCGCATCGGCAACATGCTGCAGCAGCAGGCCAAGGTGGCTGAAGTGCGCCAGTTCCTGGACCAGCTCTTCAACAAGAGCGGCGGCCAGGCCGAAGACATCAAGAGCCTGTCCGACGCGGAAGTGCTGGAGATGGCCGGCAACCTGCAGCACGGCGCCACCTTCGCCACGCCCGTTTTCGACGGTGCGGCCGAAGAGGAAATCCGCGGCATGCTGCAGCTGGCCTACCCGGAGGACATCGCTGCGCGCAAGGGCCTGACGGCCACGCGCACGCAGGCGGTGCTGCATGACGGCCGCACGGGCGACGCCTTCGAGCGTCCCGTCACCGTGGGCTACATGCACGTGCTGAAGTTGCACCACCTGGTGGACGACAAGATGCACGCCCGCTCCACCGGCCCGTACTCGCTCGTCACCCAGCAGCCGCTGGGCGGCAAGGCGCAGTTCGGCGGCCAACGCTTCGGCGAGATGGAAGTCTGGGCCCTGGAAGCCTACGGCGCGTCCTACGTGCTGCAGGAAATGCTCACCGTGAAGTCCGACGACGTCAACGGCCGCACCAAGGTCTACGAGAACATCGTCAAGGGCGAGCACGCCATCGACGCGGGCATGCCCGAGTCGTTCAATGTGCTCGTGAAGGAAATTCGGTCGCTGGGTATCGATATTGAGTTGGAGAAAGGCTGACGGCCTTGGGGACATCACGCCAGACGCGGCCCAGCCGCCCGAGCGCTGTGTCCCCAGCTGATCAGCCAGAGACTCTTCAAGCGATCCCCAACCTACAAGGAGTTAAGCCATGAAAGGCTTGCTGGACATCTTCAAGCAGTTCACCCCTGACGAGCACTTCGAC
>RGEP01000397.1 GCA_009918225.1 Betaproteobacteria bacterium
TCACCCAGCCACATCAGGAACATCGTGCCGGCCACCAGGCTCACCACGGCCGTGACGCGGAATCCCATGCCCGGGTTGATCACCAGACCTGCCGTGCCTTCCAGCGCCAGGGCAATGCCCAAGGCCTGGAAGATGGCCAGACCCAGCGTGCCGTAGCGCGTGTACTGCGTGATCTTGCGGCGTCCGGCCTCGCCTTCCTTCTTCAGCGCTTCCAACGTGGGCACCACGTAGGTCATCAGCTGCATGATGATGGAGGCCGAGATGTAGGGCATGATGCCCAGCGCAAACACCGTGAAGCGCGACAGCGCGCCACCCGAGAACATGTTGAACAGGTTCAGGATGCCGCCGCTTTGGCTGTTGAACAGCTGCTTGAGCTGGACAGGGTCGATCCCCGGCACCGGGATGTGCGCCCCGATCCGGTAGACGACCAGCGCCAGCACCAGGAACACCAAGCGGCGACGCAGGTCGCCGAACTTGCCGCTCTTGGCCAGCGCATTCGCGTTGCTTGCCACGCTTACTGTCCGTTCTTCAGTGGTTCAGTCCGACCCAAGGCCAACCTCAGGCCAGCGAGCCGCCGGCAGCCTCGATGGCTGCCTTGGCACCCGCGGTGGCACCGATGCCCTTGAGCGTGACCTTCTTGGTCAACTCGCCGGACTTGATGACCTTGATCACCTTGGCGATCTGGGGCACCAGGCCCGCCTTCTTCAGCGTGAGCACATCGACTTCGTCGGCGGCCAGGCGCTGCAGTTCACCCAGGGTGATCTCGGCGTTGTACTTGAGCGAAGCGGACTTGAAGCCACGCTTGGGCAGGCGGCGCTGCAGCGGCATCTGGCCGCCTTCGAAACCCACCTTGTGATAGCCGCCGGCACGGGACTTCTGGCCCTTGTGGCCGCGACCGGCCGTCTTGCCCAGGCCCGAACCGATGCCGCGACCGACACGGCGGCGCGCCTTCTTGGAGCCCTCGGAGGGCTTCAGGGTATTGAGTTGCATGTTCAGTGCCCTCTTCAGATGACCTGCACCAGGTAGGCCACCTTGGTGATCATGCCGCGCACGGCGGGCGTGTCTTCCAGCACGCGCGTGCTGCCCAGCTTGCGCAGGCCCAGGCCACGCACGGTGGCGCGGTGGGACTCACGGGTGCCGGCCACGCTGCGAACCAGCTTGACGGTCAGGGTTTTCTTGTCAGCCATGATGGGATTCCTTGGCAGCCGATCAGTTGAGGATTTCTTCAACTGTCTTGCCGCGCTTGGCGGCGATTTCGGCCGGGGTGGACGAATGCTTCAGAGCGTCCAGCGTGGCGCGAACCATGTTGTAGGGGTTGGACGAGCCCAGGCTCTTGGCCACGATGTCCGTCACGCCCATCACTTCAAACACCGCGCGCATCGGACCGCCGGCGATGATGCCGGTACCCGAGGGGGCCGGCGCCATCAGCACCTTGGCAGCGCCGTGCTCGCCCACCACGTTGTGGTGAACCGTGCCGTTCTTGAGCTGGACCTTGAACATGTTGCGGCGGGCCGACTCCATGGCCTTCTGCACGGCCACGGGCACTTCGCGGGCCTTGCCCTTGCCCATGCCGATGCGGCCATCGCCGTCACCAACCACCGTCAAAGCGGCGAAACCGAGAATGCGACCACCCTTGACCACCTTGGTCACGCGGTTGACCGC
>RGEP01000398.1 GCA_009918225.1 Betaproteobacteria bacterium
GCCCCGGCCAAGAAGGCCGCTGTGAAGAAGCCCGCCGCCAAGAAGGCCCCGGCCAAGAAGGTAGCGGCGAAGAAGGCCCCGGCCAAGAAGGCCGCGGCTAAGAAGGCCCCGGCCAAGAAGGCTGCAGCCAAGAAGGCTCCGGCCAAGAAGGCCGCAGCAAAGAAGCCGGCAGCCAAGAAGCCGGCAGCTAAGAAGCCGGCAGCCAAGAAGCCTGCTGCCAAGAAGGCTGCGGCCAAGAAGCCGGCTGCGAAAAAGGCTGCTGCCAAGAAGCCGGCTGCTAAGAAGCCTGCTGCGAAGAAGGCCGCCAAGAAGCCTGCTGCCAAGAAGGCTGCCCCTGCTGCCCCTGCTGCCCCTGCTGCCAAAACGGCCCTGAGCCCTGCGGCGGCCTGGCCCTTCCCGACGGGCAACAAGCCCTGAAGGTTGCGTCGGTCCACAGCCCCAAGCCCAGCTTGGGGCTTGTGGCAGACGGCTTGAGAACCCGGCTTCGGCCGGGTTTTTTATTGGGGAGTACCCAGGCAAGCCCCGTATCCAGCCCCCAAACCGCGCCCCTGCGATGCGCTTTTCGCGCAAACAGGCGAATTTCGCAAACCAAGCCCGTCTGGCTCCCCTGCACAAGACGGTATGGACTGCATATACTCCAGCGTTAACTGGTCAATTCGGTCAATAAACCGCTGGAGCTTCCCATGCCCTTTACCACCACCCAACGGACTGAGGCTTACCGTTTCTTTGCCATTGCCTTTGCTGCCGCTCCGGGCGTGACACACCTGCGAGATATTGAACTGGCCTATGAAGGCGGTGCTCCCACCAAGCAGATCGTCAACGAGTACACCAAGAAGTCCCAGTTCAAGGCGGTCTACGCCGATACGCTGACGGACAGCCAGTTTGCGATCAACCTGGTGGACAACGTGGTGGGGGCTTCGGCCACGGCGGCCGCCAAGGCGGAAGCCTCATTGGATGTTCTGCTGGCGCTGCGCGGCGGCGCCACCCGCGGTGACGTCATCTATCAGATCTTCACCAACCTGGCCGGGCTGCGCGGTGATGCGAAGTGGGGGGCTTTGGCCGCCAAGCTGGACAAGCAGGTTGAGGTGGCCAAGTACTACACCGAAACCCTGTCCGGCTCGTCGGACAGCCTGACGACCCTGCGCTCTGCGCTTTCGGGTGTGGATGGGAGCACCGATACCTCGGCCGCCGCACTGAATGCCCGCCTGAGCCCCCTGGTGGGCACCGCGCTGTCTGGCAAGGTGATTGACGGCTACATCAGCGGCGCCAGCGTGTTCGTGGACTACAACGGCAACGGCATTGCCGACACCGATATCGAAAGAGCCACGGTGACCACCACCAATGCTACGGGCGGCTACTCACTGGTGGCGCCCCGGGCGGGGGGCACGATTACCGCTTCAGGCGGTATCAACGTCGATACCGGCAACCCCAACACCCTGGTGCTGAAGGCGCCGGGTGGAGATGCCGGCAGTTCAGTCAACCGCAGCATCACGCCCATCACAACCCTGATCACCCAAATCGCTTCGTCCGGCCTTTCGGCGGGTGCGGCACCAACGGCGGCTCAACTGGCTGCCGCCGAGTCTTCGGTCAAGGCCAGCCTGGGCCTGAACGCGGTGACCAGCAGCCTCTTGGCTCTGGACCCTGTAGCCGTGTCCA
>RGEP01000399.1 GCA_009918225.1 Betaproteobacteria bacterium
CTGCGCGCCGAGCAACTGCATGACAAGGTCTCCCATTAGTTCACGGATTTCCGCTTCTTCATGGGGCTCTGCCAGCGTCTGCATGATCTGCGCGAGCGAGTTCGTCTGCTTTGCGCTCAAGTACATCTGGTCCGCCTTGTGCCTGACTAGAACACCCTGATTACATACTCGCCCAACAAGGGGACCGCCTAGTGTTGTCCCCATCCTCCAGACTGAGGAGATTCAGGAAGCGCGTTGCATCACCCAGAAAGCCCAGACCCCTGTCGACTCTCCTCGCAGACGACCGGTCTTCTCCCCTTTTTGCCGTCTCTACGCGTATCTCTCTCTGTTCTCTCGCGAGCGCTCGCGTGACCCTCTCTATACAAATCAACCACTTAGCGAGGTCGGTTGGAAATTGAGACTGGTGAGCAGGTGGGCATCCACACTCTCAGCCGGCAAATGGGCAACTCCGCAGCCATGATCGAACTGTATTGACCCAGCACTTTCTGCCGCATCCCCGCTCAAGCTGCTAAAACATAAGCCTGGGCAAGGGTCCTGATGTTGAGCGCTGGACCAAAGCGCTTGGCCTTCAGGCGAGGGCCCCCGCCAACAGGCGTCTCAAGGGGTCGCCGCGCGCGGCCCAAACAAAGACGAGCGCGCGTTGGGGCCCTGGACGCTGGTGACCTGGCGCAGGCCCGCTCGGGTAGCCGTGATTTGGAGGCTCTGGGTCGGGCCAGCAAAGTTCAGGCGCAACAGCACTTCATCAGCCGGTTTGGACAGGACCCGTGCGCCCACGACCAGCAGGTGTGTACCAGCCCCATCCTGGCGGTGATGCGCAGCCGATGGCGAAAGCAGCACATCGCGCAAAGGGCCGACTTGCCCTGCATTTTCCAGGAGCAGCGCGTGATCCAGCAGCTTGAGGATGCGTACGCGGTGGACCTGCAGCTCAGCCATGCTGAGGTGCCCGTCGCGGTCGTCATCCACCGCGCCGAGCCAGCTGACCGGCAGCGACACCACCACAAAGGCTTTGCCTTCTTGAACGTTGACCGTGGCCTGGCCATCCGCCAGGAGATGGGCATGGGCCCAAATCGGCAGCGCCGCTGCCACCAAGGCACCTACAGCTCGGCTGATTCGTGCACCCGCGGCGCACCAGATCCTCAGCGGCCTTTCACGCATCGCTGAATGAAGGGGTAGCTGTCGGTCATGAAGTAGTGGTAGATGCCCTTCGGGAACTCAGGTGTCACTCCGTTGCGGCCATTGCATTCATCCAGGTCGCCGCTGCCCGCAGCGTACTCCCAATCCTGCGTGAAGCTGCCCGGCAGATACGTCGCGGGCGAAGGCCTGCCGGCGTCCAGAGTGCCCTTGACCCTGTAGCTGCTCTTCATATTGCGCACACCTGAAGCCGCATCCATGGCGCTCGCATAGCCGTAGCGCGCGTATACAGGGAACCCATCAGCCGCCCAGCCCACCAGGGTCATTGCTGGTGCGCCGCCTGTTGCCAAACGCGCCAGCAGAGCCTCTGGCACACCATGCAGGTGGTACTCCCCATTGGGCTGTACATGGGCATTGTTGGCATCGGTGCCAAAGCGGAAACTGCCTCCAAGGGCCTCCATGCGCCACGCGCCACCATTGCCGGCAGGGTCACAGGCCGTAAGGGTGCAGGTGCCGGCG
>RGEP01000400.1 GCA_009918225.1 Betaproteobacteria bacterium
GACTCTGCATGCTTTCCGATCCGTCGCCATGGTGCTTGAGCCGTGGTGGGCGCGAGACGCGAGAGCCTGTTCTCCCTGTTCCCCCTCAGTCCGCCTCCCCCATGACGCTGGTTAATGCTGCCTATCTGGGCATCGAACGCTTCGCCAACGACCGCAACAACGAGAACTGGTCTGCCGGTGCCAGTCAGGACGACAAGAACGCCCTGATCCGTGCCGTTTATCGGCAGGTGCTGGGCTATCAGTATGTGATGGATAGCGAGCGCCTCACCGGTGCTGAGTCGCTGTTCCGCAACGGTTACCTGAGCGTGCGCGAGTTCGTGCGGGCGGTGGCCAAGAGTGGTTTGTATCGCGGCAAGTTCTTCGAGAACACCAACCCCTACCACTTCATTGAGCTGAACTTCAAGCATCTGCTCGGCCGTGCGCCCCAGAATCGCGAGGAGATGCTGCATCACTTCACGATCCTGCAGGAGCAGGGCTACGACGCTGAGATCGATTCCCACATCGACAGCGCCGAGTATCAGCATCGCTTCGGCGAAGAGCAGGTGCCCTTCCTGCATGGCTGGGATTATTCCCGCGGCCACGAGGGCCGGCAGTTCTCCTGGCTGATGCAGCTCACCCGCGGTGCCGCCGCCTCCGTGAAGGGCGACGTGACCGGCACGGCCTCGCGCCTTGGCCCGGCTCTGCACCAGAACCGCGCGGTGCCCGTGGTGAGCCCGAATGCCGGTGGTTCCGCCGTGCAGCCCGCCGGTGTGGCCAGCACCGCTATCACCTCCATGGCCCAAGGCATCGGCCAGAAGGCACGCGTGTATCGCGTTGAGGTCACCGGCCTCAACAACTACCGCCTGCACAAGCGCAGCAACACGGTGCGTTTTGTTCCGTTCGACAAGATGCTCGAAGCCCAGCAGCAGATCCACCGCCAGGGTGGTCGCGTCGCCAGCGTGACGCCGGTGAACTGAGAACCCTCCGGTTTTCCGTTGTGGTTGCACCCCGCCTTCGGCGGGGTTTTTTCATGGCCAGCCGCGCCCGCGGCAACGTGCAACAGATTTGCTTCAGAGTTGCTTCAGAGTTGCTGCAGATTGTCTTCCGCATTGCGGCGAACAGGGGGCCTGGATGTAGCTTCCCGAGCCGTTTTTGTGTCCATGGTGACCCTTTGTGAACTTCCCGGGGACTCTCCCTGGGGGGCTCGCTGGCTGCAGCCACAATGTTTCCAGTCAAGGGACGGCCGCGCCGCCCTGCGATCAACCCGTGATTCAGCGCCGATCGCGCCGACGCTTCGTCGACGCCATCTTCGATGAGTCGCAACCCCTCATCCCCCTCTCCCCGACTCACGTCGAGAACAGGAGCTCTTCAATGTTCGACGCCTTCACCAAGGTTGTTGCTCAGGCTGACGCCCGCGGCGAATTCCTGAACGCTGGCCAGATCGACGCTCTGTCCGCCATGGTTGGCGACAGCTTCAAGCGTATGGATGCCGTGAACCGCATCACCTCCAACGCTTCGAAGATCGTCACCAACGCTGCTCGCGACCTGTTCGATCAGCAGCCCGCTCTGATCGCCCCCGGCGGCAACGCTTACACCCACCGTCGCATGGCTGCTTGCCTGCGCGACATGGAGATCGTTCTCCGCTACATCACCTATGCCGTGTTCACCGGC
>RGEP01000005.1 GCA_009918225.1 Betaproteobacteria bacterium
CTTTTGCCAAAGCGCTCGATCAGTGTGCTGCGGTCGGCTGCGGCCAGGTCTCCGATGGTGTGCAGGCCCATGGCCGCCAGCGCCTGCTGCGCCTTGGGGCCGATGCCGTTCACCCGCGCCACAGGCAAGGGCCAGATGCGCTGCGGCAGGTCCTCCAAGGTGAGGATGGTCAGGCCATCGGGCTTGTCGAGTTCCGAGGCGATCTTGCTCAACAGCTTGTTGGGTGTGATGCCCATGGAGCAACTCAGGCCCGTGGCTTGGCGCACCGAGTTGCGGATCGCCTGCCCCACGGCCCGTACACCCCCGCAGGGGTCGTGGCCCACCACATCTTGTGCGCCCGGCACCTCGGTGAGGTCGATGTAGATCTCATCGATGCCGCGGTCCTCAATCACCGGTGCAACCTCGGCCACGGCGGCCTTAAACAGGCGCGAGCAGCGGCGGTACTCTTCGAAGTCCACGGGCAGCAGCACCGTGTGTGGGGCACGTTCGGCTGCGCGGGCCAGGGCCATGCCCGAGTGCAGGCCCAGGGCCCGGGCTTCATAGGTGGCGGTGGTGGCCACGCCGCGGCCTTGGTAGCCCTGCAGCGTGGCAAAGCGCCCCGGCCAGGCTCAACACGCCGTGCACATCGGCCTCGATGCGCGCATCGAAGGCCTGCAGTTCGGCCAGGCTCAGGGCCGAGAGGTCGATGCCGCGGCCCAGGGCGGTCTTCACGGCATGCGCCACCACCTCATGCGCATCGCGGAAGGGCAGCCCCTTCTTCACCAGGTAGTCGGCCAGGTCGGTGGCCGTGGCATAGCCGCGCAGGGCAGCACGCTCCATCGCTTCAGGCTTCACGCGGATGCCCTGCACCATCTCGGCCATGATGCGCAGCGTGTCGCGCACCGTGTCGACGGTGTCGAACAGCGGCTCCTTGTCTTCCTGGTTGTCCTTGTTGTAGGTCAGCGGCTGGCCCTTCATCAGCACCAGCAGGGCGTTGAGATGGCCGTATACGCGGGCCGTCTTGCCACGCGCGAGTTCGGCCACGTCGGGGTTGCGCTTTTGCGGCATGATCGACGAGCCCGTGCAATAACGGTCGGCCAGGTCGATGTAGCCAAAGTTCTGGTTCATCCAGATGATGATCTCTTCGCTGATGCGCGAGACGTGCATCATCACCAGTGAAGCGAAGGCGGTGAATTCGATGGCGAAATCTCGGTCGCTCACCGCATCCAGGCTGTTGCGGCACACCGATTCAAAGCCCAGGGTACGGGCCACGCGCTCACGGTCTAGGGGGTAGCTGGTGCCAGCCAAGGCGGCAGCCCCCAAGGGCAGGCTGTTGACGCGCCGGCGCAGTTCGGTCAGGCGCTGCTCATCTCGGGCAAAGGTCGTTGCGCGAGCGGCCCGTGTGCAGCCGCTTGCCGGCGTCGCCCACCAACTGCGTCAGGCGGGCTTCGATGTTCAGGTGCACATCTTCCAGCTCCAGCTTCCAATCGAAGGCGCCGCTTTCAATTTCTTGCTGAATCTGCGCCATGCCACGCTGAATGTCGGCCAGGTCTTGTGGGGCGATCACACCCTGCGCGCACAGCATGTCGGCGTGGGCCAGGCTGCCTTCGATGTCGGCCTTCCACAAGCGCTTGTCGAAGGAGACGCTGGCCGTGTACCGCTGGACCAGCTCGCTCATGGGCTCGCTGAACAGCGCAGACCAGGCTTGTTGCTTGTTGTCGAGGGGGTTGGTGGCCATGGGATGCTGAGGGATGCTGAGGGATCCTTAGGGATCCTTAGGGACGCTTGGGGGCGCCTAGGGACGCTCGCGCGCGAATCACGTTGCAGAAGCCGGCGTGGCCAAGGCGTGCATCAGGGCCCACCGGTAGCCCGATACGCCCAGGCCCACGATGCTGCCGCGCGCAATGTCGCTGAGGTAGGAGTGCCGACGGAAGGGCTCGCGGGCGTGCACATTGCTGATGTGCACTTCGATGAAGGGCAGGGCGGTACCGGCCAGGGCGTCGCGCAGGGCCACGCTGGTGTGGGTGTAGGCGCCCGGGTTGATGATCACCCAGGCCACCCCTTCGCTGCGGGCTTGCTGGATGCGGTCAACCAAAGCACCTTCATGGTTGGACTGAAAGCACAGCAGTTCGGCGCCGGCGGCCTGTGCCTGTGCCTGCAAGTCCCGCTCGATGTCGGCCAAGTTGGTGCGGCCGTACACCTCGGGCTCACGGGTACCCAAGAGGTTCAGGTTGGGGCCGTTGATCAGCAGGATCTTGTTCATGGTGGCGGGAAGGCGTGCTCGGGGCGGGGCGCTCATGGCCGGCAGATGAACGCAAGAAGATGAGCGCTAGGGCTGGCGGAGGCTGTGAGATTCGAACTCACGGACGGTTGCCCGTCGGCAGTTTTCAAGACTGCTGGGTTAAACCACTCCCCCAAGCCTCCGGAAGGCCCGTAGTTTAACGTCAGGCCCCCGGATGCTGCGCGGCCTCGCAGGCCACCTGCAACACCTCGCGCCGACCGCCGTCCACCCGCACGCCGGTGAGCGCGCCGCCCCACACGCAGCCGGTGTCCAGGCCCAGCAAGTCCGGCCGGTTGATCAGACCCAAGGTGCTCCAGTGGCCAAAGGCCATGGGGGTGTGGCGGGTGCGTCGCTGGGGCAGTTCGAACCAGGGCTGCAGCCCGGAAGGGGCCTGCTCAAGGCCTTCCTTGACCTGGAAATCCTGGGTGCCATCGGGCGCGCACCAGCGCATGCGGGTCAGGGCGTTGATGATGAAGCGCCAACGCTGCGGCCCTTGCAGATCATCCCGCCACAGCGCCGGCTCGTTGCCGTACATGAGCGGCAGAAACTCGGCCAGGGCCGGACCTTGCAGCAGGGCCTGCAGCTCGGCGCTGTGCTGAACGACCTGGTCCGCATCCCACTGCGGGGGCACGCCGGCATGCACACACAGCCAACCCTCCACGGTCAGGGCCAGGGGACGCTGGCGCAGCCAGTCGAGCAGGTCGCCGCGGTCGGGGGCCTGCAGCACATCGTCCAGGGTGTCGCTGCGGTGCGAAGGGCGCACGCCGTGGGCCACGGCCAGCAGGTGCAGGTCGTGGTTGCCCAGCAAGGCCTGCGCACTGCTGCCCAGGGCCATCAAGCGGCGCAGGGTGGCCGCGCTCTGTGGCCCCCGGTTGACCAGGTCACCCAAGACGGTGAGCCGGTGGCGCGATGCTGAAAAGCCCCACAGCGCCAGCAGGCGCTCGAAGGGGTCCAGGCAACCCTGAAGGTCGCCGATCAAGAGGTGCATCGCCTGATTCTGCTACGCTTTGCCGCGTTTTCATTCCGAGCCCTCCCGCCCAAACCTTCGGGTTCTGCGCGCGGTGGCTGCCTTATGGACCTGGTCCTGCTCGTCGGCCTGATACTGCTCAACGCGGTTTTCGCGATGTCTGAAATGGCCCTGTCGGCCAGCCGCAAGGCTAGGCTGCAGGTGTTGGTGGAAGCCGGTAACCCCGGTGCGGCCGCCGCCATGGACCTGCACGACAAGCCCACCAAGTTCCTGTCAACGGTGCAGATCGGCATCACCTCGATCGGCGTGCTCAACGGCATCGTGGGTGAAGCCGCCTTTGCCGGGCCGCTGTCACAGTGGTTGCAGGAACAGTTTCCCCTGTCGGCCACCGCGGCGAGCTGGACGGCCACCGGCTTGGTGGTGGTGATCATCACCTTTGCCACCATCATCTTCGGCGAGCTGGTACCCAAGCGGATAGGCCAGTTGCATCCGGAAGCCGTGGCGGTGGTCATGGCCCGCCCGATGCAGGCCCTTTCACGGGCCACACGGCCCTTCGTGGCCCTGCTGACCCTGAGCACCGATGCCATCCTGCGGTTGTTGGGCCAGCACCGCAAGGCAGGGCCCGGGATGACGGAAGAGGAAATCGCAGCCAGCCTTGAGGAGGGCTTGGAGAGCGGCGTCATCGAAGAACAAGAGCACCAGATGGTGCGCAATGTGTTTCGGCTGGATGAACGCCAGGTGGGCTCGATGATGGTGCCGCGCAACGATGTTGTGTGGCTGGACCTCAACGCCCCGCTGGCCGAACAGCTGCGCATCATTGGCGAGCATGCCCACAGCCGCTACCCGGTGTGCCGGGACGGCTTGCAGGACGTGGTGGGGGTGGTGTCCTCCAGCGCCGCCTTGCCGGCCTTGGCCCGCGGCGAAACCCTGGACATCGCCAAGCTGCTGCAACCGGCTGTCTTCGTGCCCGAAACCCTCACCGGCATGGAGCTGCTGGAACAGTTCCGCCTGTCGAGCGACGAATTGGTGTTCGTGGTGGACGAATACGGCGAGGTGCAGGGTGTGATCACCGTGCGCGACCTCTTGGAAGCCATTACCGGTGAATTCACCCCGCCAAGCGACGACAATCCCTGGGCTGTTGAGCGCGGGGATGGTTCCTGGCTGCTCGACGGCCTGATCCCCGCCCCAGAGCTCAAGGATCGGCTGGACATCAAGGAGCTGCCCGATGAGGAACGCGGCCGCTACAACACCTTGGCCGGCATGATCATGCTGCTGTTGGGCCGTGTGCCCCGAACCGCCGACTCGGTCCAATGGTCGGGTTGGCAGTTCGAGGTGGTGGATCTGGACGGCAAGCGCATCGACAAGGTGCTGGCCACACCCCTGAAGACCCCTGGAGAAACGATTCAATGAGCACCCCTGAGCAAACCGCGGCATCCACCCCGAAGGAAAACCTGTTCACCGAACTGCAGGCCCTGGACCGTGGCGCCCACCGCCAAATGCGCCTGGCGCGTCTGGTCCACAGCGACCACAGCCCCGCGCGTGGCATGAACTCGATGCTGGCCAATGCCGTGGAGTTCATGGACCTGGCGCGCGAATACCCCGTGGTGTTTGTGCGCGCGGTAGACCCGGCGGCCAACAACGGCAAGCTGGAGGTCTCACCGGTGGCGGTCCTGGGGCTCAAGCGCGGCGAGAACCTCTTCCTCAAGGACGACGGCTCGTGGTCGGCGTCGTATGTGCCGGCCATGTTGCGCTCCTATCCCTTTGCCATGGTGCACACCGAAGACAACAACTACATCGTCTGTTTCGACAAGGCCTGGAGCGGCTTTTCGGAGCAGGAAGGCGAGCGGCTGTTCGACGACGCGGGCGAGCCCACGGAGTTCATGAAGGGCGTGCAGTCGTTCCTGGAGCAGCTGGACTCCGAGTTGCAGCGCACCCGGGCCTTCTGCCAGCGCCTGGTCGAACTCGATTTGCTGCAAGACATGCGCTTCGATGCCCAGATGGAAGACGGCCAGACCCTGGTGGTGGACGGTTTCCTGGCGGTCAACGAGCAAAAGCTGGCCGAGTTGCCGGACGCCACCGTGGTGGAGTTGCACCGCAGCGGCATCCTGGCGCTTTTGTATGCGCACATCGGTTCGATGGCGATCATGCGGCGCCTGGTGGAGCGCCGCTTGGCCCTCAAGCTGCCGGCCTGAACCCATCGGTCGGCACTTTCGGGATGAGCAACGCCTTTTCCCAAATGCTGGACCACCCGCAGGCAGCGGCGCTGCTGAGCCCGGTGGCGGTGATGCGCGCCATGCTGCGGCTGGAGCGCGAGCTGGTGCAAGCGCAGGCTGAGCTGGGCTTGGTCTTGCCGCAACACGCACACACCGTGGCGGGCTGTTGCGAAGCCATGGTGTTGGATGAGGACAGCGCCGCGTCCCTGGTGACCCAGGCGGCGGCCTCCGGCAGCTTGGCCATCCCGCTGGTCCGCCGCCTGAAGGCGGAGGTTCAGGCGCGTGACCCGCAGGCGCTCAAGGCGGTTCATCTGGGGGCCACCAGCCAAGACCTCATCGACACCGCATGGGCCTTGCAAGCCCGGCCGGTCATGGCCCTCATCGATGCCGACCTGAAGGCGCTGCTGCAAGCCCTGCTGCGCTTGAAGCAGGCCCATGGCAGCGCGCCACTGATGGCGCGCACCCTGCTGCAGCCGGCTTGGCCCACGGTGTTGGAGGCGCGGCTGTTGAACTGGGCACTGCCCCTGCAGCGCAGCCGTCGCGCCCTGCGTGAACGCGCCGCGGCAGCGTTGACGCTTCAGCTGGCCGGCCCTGTGGGCGATGGCGCGGACTGGGGCACCCAGGCGGTGGCCCTGCGCCAGGCCGTGGCCCGCCGGCTGGGCCTGCCCCTGCACCCTTGGGCTTGGCAGGCGCAGCGGGATGAGACTGCCCGCTTGGCGGGTGAATTGGGTGTGGTGGTGGGCGCCTTGGCCAAAGTGGGGCTGGACGTCGCGCTGATGTCGCAGGCCGAGGTCGCAGAGCTGCAGGAGTCGCAGGAAGAAGGCCGTGGCGGCTCTTCAGCCATGCCGCATAAACACAACCCGGTGGGGGCGATGGTGGCCCTGTCGGCGTTGAAACGTGCGCCGCAGCGGGTGGCTGCGGTGTTGGGCTCGATGGCGGTGGAACAGGAGCGTGGCCTAGGCACCTGGCAGGCTGAAGGGGCTGAGCTGGCCGAGCTGTTGGTGATCGCCGCAGCCTCCGCCCATGCCATGGCCCAGGCCCTGGCGCAGGCCCACGCCAATCCCCAACGCATGGCCGAGCACCTTCAAGCGGGGCCCGCAGGCCGTGGCCCCGCGGCACAGGCCGGTGGCGATGGGGCGCTGGGGCTGCAGGCCGAGCGCGCGGCTTTGTGGGCCGAACTGGAGCGCAGCGTGATGGAGGATCTGCCATGAGCACCGATGCGATGCCCCCCCGTGAAGATGACTTCGAACGAGGCTTGCGCAACCGGCGTTCGGTCTTGGGCGAAGAATGGGTCCGGGCCTCCACGGCGGGGGCCAATGGCTTCAATGCCGATTTCCAGGCCTTCATCACGCGCTACGCCTGGCATGAAGTGTGGGGACGACCTGGCCTTGACCACACCACCCGCCGTCTCTTGGTGTTGGGCATGACCATGGGACTGGCTCGTTGGGAAGAGTTTGAACTGCACTGCCGCGCGGCCTTGCGTGGTGGCGTGCCCCTGGAAAAGATCCAGGAGACCCTGTTGCAGGGCGCCATTTATTGCGGGGTCCCCGCGGCCAACACGGCCTTCAAGATCACCACCGGCATCCTCAAGGAGTTGGGCCTGCTGCCCGGCCCCGCCCCCTTGACGCCGCCCTCGCGGGTTCAGTTTCACCACACCTTCAGCCAACCGGCCTTGCGTGTGGCCTTGCAAGGCGCCGAGCAGGGGCAGCCCGTGGTGTTCAGCCACGCCCTGGGGCTGGACCTGCACATGTGGGACGAGCTGGCCCAATCCCTGGCGCCCGATCACCCCGTGCTGCGCTACGACCACCGGGGCCACGGGGGGTCGGGCCATGGCCCGGGCGCCTTCACCTTGGACGACCTGGTGGACGATGCGGCGCGGCTTATTCGCGAGTGGGGCAGGGGACCGGTGGCCTTCGTGGGCTTGTCCATGGGCGGCATGGTGGGCCAGGGCCTGGCCATTCGCCATCCGGACTGTGTGTCGCGCCTGTTGCTGGCCAACACGACTGCCGCCTACCCCGTTGCGGCCCAAGAGGCCTGGGCCGCGCGCGTGCAGGCCGTGCGCGACGGTGGCATTGCGGCGGTCATCGACATGGTGGTTCAGCGCTACTTGCATGAGGGGTTTCGAGCGGCCCACCCTGAGCAGGTGGAACGGCTGCGCGCGACCTTGGGCCGCCAAGATGCACAGGCCTATGTGCGCGCCTGCCAGGCGGTGGCCGCGGTGAACTATCAGGACGATCTGCACCGCATCGCCTGTCCCACCCACGTGGTGGCCGGCGCCTTGGATGCCGGCGCTACACCGGCGATGGCACAGGCGATTGCTGGACGCATTCCCGGGGCCCAGCTGACCGTTCTGCCACAAGCCAGCCACCTGAGCGTGGCCGAATGCCCCGGTGAGTTCCTGGCCCTGGTGCGCCATTGGCTGCAGCCCTGAGGCTTCGACTTTCGAAGCACGCTGACGGAGTGCGATGGGTTCCACTTCGTGATCCGTCATTGTTATTAGTCAATTTGAGTGTCAGTTATTGCGCACTTCGTAGAGACTCCTGCGGCCCGATGATTCGATAGTTCCGCCCATGAAAAACAAGGAAGAGCGCGCGGACGCGCCGATATTCGGTCGGCGCCTTCGACAAGCGCGCAAGTGGGCGGGTCTTCCGCAAGACCGATTGGGTGTGGCCATCGGCCTGGATGAAACCACCAGCAGTGCCCGCATCAGCCGCTACGAAACCGGTGTGCACGAGCCGCCGATTGCCACGGCCAAGCTGTTGGCAGTCGAGTTGGGTGTGCCCCTGGCCTTTCTGTATTGCGACGACGACGACCTGGCTGCAGCGCTGTTGAACTTGGCGGGCCTGTCGGCCACTGAACGCCGTCGATTGCTGCGCCAGATGGACTGGCGCCTGCCCGAATAGCAGCCCCCAGCAGGGCACGCCGGGTCGTGCGCCGTCCTGCCGTGCGATCGGGGGACTGCAGGTGCCCTGGCCCCCCGGTGCTTGCCCCTAGTCGAGACCGCCCGGGTTTGGCCTATCCTTCGGCGCTGACCGCCGCAAGCGGCGGCAGATCCTGGAGCCCACCGTGAGCCTGCGCAGCACGCCCCCCTTTCGGGCCGACCATGTCGGCAGTTTTCTTCGCCCCGCCTATCTCCTGGAGGCCCGCGACGCTTACTTTCAGCGCAAGGCCATCAGCGCTGAGCAACTGCGTGAAGTGGAAGACCGGGCCATCGCTGAGATCGTTCAGTTCCAGCGCGATGTGGGCCTGCAAAGCATCACCGATGGCGAGTTTCGGCGCACCTACTTCCACATCGATTTTCTGGAACAGCTCGGTGGCGTCAAGACCGACATCCCCGTGACCGTCCGGCGGGCCGACGGCAGCGAAGAGTTGGCCCCGCCGGTGATCCGTGTGATCGACCGGGTGCGCCATGTGCGGGACATTCAGCGCGCCGACTTTGACTACCTGCAAGCGCAGGTGCAGGCCTCGGGTGATCCGGCGCTGATGCCCAAGGTCACCATTCCCTCGCCCACCATGCTGCACTTTCGCGGTGGACGTGCTGGCATCTCGCGCGAGGCTTACCCCGAGCTGGATCCGGCCTTCTACGATGATGTGGCGCAGGCCTATGCCGATGAGCTGCACAGCCTGTACGCCGCGGGTTGCCGCTATGTGCAGATGGACGACACCAACCTGGCCTATCTGTGCGACGAAAAGATGCGAGAGGCGGCGCGCCAGCGCGGCGACGACCCCAATGAGCTCCCGCACCGTTATGCGCAGTTCATCAACAAGGTGGTGGAGCGCAAACCGTCTGGCATGACCTTGGCGATGCACCTGTGCCGCGGCAACTTCAAGAGCACGCATGCGGCCTCTGGCAACTATGAACCGGTGGCCGAGGCCTTGCTCTCGGAAATGAAGCTGGATGCCTTCTTCTTGGAATACGACGACGACCGCTCCGGCGATTTCCGCCCCCTGCGCTTCTTGGGCAAGGGCAAGGTGGTGGTCTTGGGCCTGGTGACCACCAAGTTCGGCCAGCTGGAAAGCAAGGACACGCTCAAGCGCCGCATCGACGAGGCGGCCCGTTATGCACCGCTGGACCAACTGTGCTTGAGCCCGCAGTGCGGTTTTTCCAGCACGGTGCACGGCAACAACATTGCAGTAGAAGACCAGCGCAGCAAGCTGCGCTTGGTGGTGGAGACCGCGCAAGAGGTCTGGGGCCAGGCCTGAAACCCAGGCCGACGGCCGTCCGGCGCCTGAGCCGAACTCATCAACGACAGGAGACCCTGATGAAACACATGACCCTGAAGCTGGCGGCAGCCGCCGCCCTGGTGCTGGGTGCGGCCCAAGCCCACTCGCAAGAAGTCACCCTGAAGTTCCACCACATTTGGAACCCCCAGGCCATGGCCTCGGTCAACGTCATCGGGCCGTGGTGCGAGAAGGTTGCCAAAGAGTCCAACAACCGCCTGAAGTGCCAGATCCTGCCGGCCATGAGCGGTGGCGGCACACCGGCCCAATTGGTGGACCGGGTCAAAGACGGCGTGGACGACGTGATCATCTCCCTGCCGGGCTACACCGCTGGGCGTTTTCCCAGCACCGAGGTGTTTGAGCTGCCCTTCATGTGCAACTCGGCCGAGGTGGGCGCACAAGCTGCCTGGGTCTACATGAACAAGCACTCCACCAAAGAGTTCCCCGGCACCAAACTCTTGGCCACCTGGGTGCACGACGAAGGCTATGTGCACACCAATGGCAAGCAGGTCAAGACCCTGGCCGACTTCAAGGGCCTGAAGATGCGCGCGCCGACCCGGCAGACCAACAAGCTTTTGGCTTCACTGGGCGCCACCCCAGTGGGCATGCCCCTGCCGGCGATTCCGGACGCGGTGAGCAAGGGCACCATCGATGGTTTCTTGCTGCCGTGGGAGGTGATGCCGTCCCTGAAGCTGCATGAGATGGTGAAGTTCCACAGCGAGACCGACCCCGCGCGCCCGGCCCTCTACAGCGCCGTGTTCGTGTTCGCCATGAACCAAGCCAAGTACGACAGCCTGCCGGCCGACCTGAAGAAGGTGATCGACAACAACAGCGGCGCGGCGCTGTCGCAGCAGATCGGCAAGATCTGGGACAACAGCCAGGCCGCAGGTCGCAAAGCGGCGCAGGACCGTGGCAACACCTTCTACACGATCCCGGGTTCGGAGCTGGACAACTGGGTGAAGGCCTCGGCACCTCTGTATGACGCGAACTGCTGGCCCGGTTCCGCAAGTAAGCCCATCGCCCTTGAGGGGCGTGAGGCGGCCTAGGCGTGCACATCTTTCTGCGAACAGCCGCACGGTGGTTTGCCCTGTTGGGCGCCGCCGTGGGTCTGTGTGTGGGCCTGGTCACCGTGGTCAGCGTCCTGGGCCGCGCCACGGTGTCGCGGCCCATCTTCGGCGATGTGGAGATCACCCAAGTGGGCATGGCGCTGTGCATTTCGCTGTGCCTGCCCTGGTGCCAACTCAAGCGCGGCAACATCATCGTCGACTTCTTCACCCAGCGCTTGTCGCAGGCGCGCCAATGGCTGCTGGATGCCTTGGGCAGCGTGCTGATTGCCATTCTGTACATCCTGCTGGCTTGGCGATCTGCGGTGGGGGCGCAGTCGGTGCATGAGGCCTTCGAGACCACGATGATTCTGGGCCTGCCGATGTGGTGGGCCTATGCGGGCTTGGTGCCGGGGCTCTTGCTCAGTGCAGCCGTGGCCTTGTGGCAATCGGCGTTGTTGGTGTCGGGCTTCATGGCCCAAGGCGGCAGCGAGCCCGGCGTGGGCGAGCCGGCGCATCCCTTGGACCGGCTCGATCCCCCGCCCCCAGAATCTGCATGAACCCGACCACCTTGGGCCTGCTCATGTTCGGCGGCATGCTGCTGCTGATGGCGCTGCGCGTGCCCATTGCTGCGGCCATGTTCATTCCGGGTGCCTTGGGTTACTGGGCATTGACCAACGAGATGGCCCTGCTCAACCAACTCAAGGGCACGGCGGTGGCGCGGCTGACGGTGTACGACCTCAGTGTGATCCCGCTGTTTTTGTTGATGGGCCAATTCGCGACCCAAGGCGGGCTCAGCCGCGCCTTGTTCCAGGCGGCCGCCGCCTTCGTCGGGCATATCCGCGGTGGCCTGGCCATGGCCTCGGTCTTGGCCGCAGGCGCTTTCGGTGCGGTGTGTGGTTCGTCGGTGGCCACCTCGGCCACCATCACCCAGGTGGCCTACCCCCAGATGAAGGCGCAGGGCTATGCGGGCGGGCTGTCCACCGCCACCCTGGCCACAGGCGGCACCTTGGGCATCCTCATCCCACCATCGGTTCCGCTGGTGGTGTATGCCATCCTCACCGAGCAAAACATCGGCAAGTTGTTCGCCGCGGCCATGGTGCCGGGCATCTTGGCGATGTTGGGCTATGTGCTGGTGGTGGGCTTGGTCTGCCGCCTGCAGCCCCACCTGGCGCCTGCACTGGACCCCTTGCCTTGGGCCCAGCGTTGGCGCGCCTTGTGGGGCATTTGGCCCATCGTGCTCATTTTCTTGGTGGTGTTTGGTGGCATCTACAGCGGGGTGTTTTCGCCCACCGAAGGGGCTGCCGTGGGCGCGGTGGCCACGCTGGTGGCGGGGTGCTTGCAGGGGGAATTGGACTGGGCGGGTCTGCAGCGCAGCTTTTTGGGCACCGCTGAAACCAGCGCGATGGTGTTCCTGATCTTCCTGGGCGCTGACATGATGAACGCCAGCCTGGCGCTGACGCAGATGCCCGCCGGCCTGGCCGATTGGGTCAGCCACCTGCAGGTCTCGCCGTTGGTGATCGTGGCAGCCGTGCTGCTGTTCTACGTGATGTTGGGCTGCGTGATGGACGAACTGTCCATGATGCTGCTGACCATTCCGGTGCTGTTTCCGGCCATCATGGGCTTGGACCTGTGGGGGCTCAACCCTGAAGCCAAGGCCATCTGGTTTGGCATCCTGGTGTTGATGACCGTGGGCATCGGCATGACGGCGCCACCCGTGGGTTTGAACGTCTATGTGGTCAACAACATCGCGCGTGAGGTGCCCATGGGCGACACCTACCGCGGCGTGTTGCCCTTCCTGGCCTGGGACGTGCTGCGCCTGGCGCTGATGCTCTTTTTCCCCTCGCTGACCTTGGGGCTCATGAGCTGGTTCTTTTGAGCTCCACCAGTGATTTGAGGCCGCCTGCAGCGTCGGTGCGGCCGGCGTGCAATTCGGCCGTGGTGTAGCGCCGGCGGTTTTCGTCATCTTCGGCCAAAGGCTGAACCGGCACCAGGCTGGTGCGGCAGCGGCGGGCCAGCGATTGGTACACGCCGGTTCCTTCGCTCTTCCACTTCACCTCGTCGTCGCTGAGCTCGCGCACCACCTTGGCGGGCGTGCCCACCAGCAACACCCGCGGCGGCACCTTCAGGCCTGCGCGCACGAATGCGCCAGCCGCCACGATGGTGGATTCGCCGATTTCCACCTCATCCATCACCACGCTGTTCATGCCCACCAGAGCGTTGCGCCCCACGATGCAGCCGTGCAAGACGGCGCCATGGCCGATGTGCCCGTCCACCTCCACCACGCAGTCCTTGCCGGGGAAGGCATGCAGCACGCAGGTGTCTTGCACATTGGCACCTTCGCGCACCACGATGCGGCCGAAGTCGCCGCGCAGGCTGGCCAAGGGGCCGATGTAGCAGTGCGCGCCCACCCAGACGTCGCCAATCAGCTCGGCGCTGGGATGCACGAAGGCGGTGGGGTGAACCACCGGGGACAAGCCGTCCAGGGAGTAGCAGGGCATGGGAAATCCATTAATTGACCGACCGGTCGGTAAACTATACGATAGAGGCTTCAACTGCACAACTCACCCCCTGCCGCCATGACCGCCCACCCCGCTGATGAGCCCACCCTCCTGGTGCAGGACCAGGCCGGTGTGCGCACCCTCACGCTCAACCGCCCCGCGGCGCTCAACAGCTTCACTGTGGCCATGCACCTGGCCCTGCGCGGCGCGCTGGAGGCCGCCGCTGCGGATCGCGCCGTCCGTTGCGTGGTGCTCACCGGTGCTGGCCGTGGCTTCTGTGCAGGTCAAGACCTGGCCGAAGTCATGGATGGCAGCGCGCCGGGGGTGGGCGACCTGGTGGCGCAGTACTACAAGCCCTTGGCCTTGCAGATCAGCCGCATGCCCGTGCCGGTGATCGCGGCGGTCAATGGGGTGGCCGCCGGGGCCGGCGCGAACCTGGCGCTGGGTTGCGACCTGGTGGTGGCGGCCGAGTCGGCTTCGTTCATCCAAGCCTTCTCCAAGATTGGCCTGGTGCCCGATTGCGGCGGCACCTGGCTGCTGCCGCGCCTGGTGGGCCGCGCCCAGGCTTTGGGCTTGGCCCTCACCGGCGACAAGCTGGGTGCTGCACAGGCCAAGGCACTGGGCTTGATTTGGCAGTGTGTGCCCGATGCTGAACTCTCGGCGACCGTGCACGCCCTGGCCGCGCGCTTGGCGGCCATGCCCGTCAAGGCGATGGTGGCCACGCGCCTGGCCATGGATGCGGCTCAGCACCTGGGCTTGGAAGCCGCCTTGGCCGAAGAGGGGCGTCTGCAGGCCGGCCTGGCCGCGGCGGCCGATTGCCAAGAGGGCATCGCGGCCTTCTTGGCCAAACGAGCCCCCAACTTCACCGACCGTTAAGGCCTGTCCATGTCGACCTTGTCGCCCGCAAACGGCACGTCTGCCCCTTCACCGGCCCTGGCCCTGGCCGCGCGCGTGCGCGAGGCCATGCTCCAAGGTGACCAAGCCACCGCCCACATGGGCATTGCCATCACCGAGGTAGGCCCGGGCAGCGCCACGGCCACCATGACCGTGCAGCCCTGGATGCTCAACGGACACGCCACCTGTCACGGCGGGTTCATTGCCACGCTGGCCGACAGCGCTTTCGCCTTTGCTTGCAACGCCTACAACGAAGTCACCGTGGCTTCAGGTTTTGACATCAGCATCGTGGCGCCGGCGCGCTTGGGGGATGTGCTCACCGCGGTGTGCACCGAACAGAACAAGACCGCCCGAACCGGGGTGTATGACGTGGAGGTGCGCAACCAAGCCCTCGAGCGCATCGCCCTGTTCCGGGGGCGCTCCTACACCTTGAAGGGCAAGCCGGTGGTGACCTGAGCGGGTCGCGCTTACAGCCGTCCGAAGCGACGCATAGCCAACAGACTTTCGCCCAAGCGACAAATTGCCAACGTCACGTCGAATACCGACACATCGAGTACCGACCATCGAATTTCCGGAGACACAACACCATGGTGGACGTCCGCCCGCCCGCACCCTCTGAACTCGACCCCATCGAACGCGCCAGCCGCGACGAGATTGCCGCGCTGCAGTTGCAGCGCCTGCAGTGGTCGCTGCAGCATGCGTACGACAACGTGCCGCACTACAAGCAGGCCTTCGATGCCCAGGGTGTGCATCCCTCCGATTGCAAGTCGCTGGCCGATCTGTCCAAGTTCCCCTTCACCACCAAGAAGGACCTGCGCGACCACTATCCCTTCGGCCTGTTTGCCGTGCCGCGCGAGCAGGTGGTGCGCATCCATGCCTCATCAGGCACCACTGGCAAACCCACGGTGGTGGGCTACACGCAGCAGGACATCTCCAACTGGGCCGATCTGGTCGCTCGCTCCATTCGGGCGGCCGGCACCCGGCCGGGTGACATCGTGCATGTGGCCTACGGTTATGGCTTGTTCACGGGTGGCTTGGGTGCGCACTATGGCGTGGAGCGCCTGGGTTGCACCGTCATCCCCATGAGCGGTGGACAAACCGAAAAGCAAATCCAGTTGATCACCGACTTCAAGCCGCGGGTCATCATGGTCACGCCCAGCTACATGCAGGTGCTGATCGAGCACTTCCAGAAGATGGGTCTGGACCCAAGGGATTCGTCCTTGGAGATCGGCATCTTTGGAGCCGAGCCCTGGACCGAAGCCATGCGGGCCGACATCCAGCGCAATGCGGATATCAAGGCGGTGGACATTTACGGCCTGAGCGAGGTCATGGGGCCGGGCGTGGCCAGCGAATGCGTGGAGACCCAAGACGGTCCGGTTATTTGGGAAGACCACTTCTACCCCGAGATCATCGACCCGCAAACCGGCGAGGTGTTGCCCGACGGATCCGAGGGCGAGCTGGTGTTCACCTCCCTGACCAAGGAGGCCTTGCCCATCATCCGCTACCGCACGCGTGACCTGACCCGCCTGCTGCCGCCGACGGCACGATCGTTCAGGCGCATGGGCAAGATCGTCGGCCGCAGCGACGACATGCTCATCATCCGCGGTGTGAATGTGTTTCCCACGCAGATCGAGGAAATCATCCTGGCGCATGAGCACCTGTCAGGCCAGTACGAGATTCATGTCAGCCGCGACGGCATCCTCGACGAGGTCGAGGTGCACACCGAACTGCAGCCGCATCACGCGGGCGTGTCGGGCGCGCAACTCGACGACATCTCGCGCTGGGTGAACCACCGCATCAAGACCCTGGTGGGCATTTCCACCCGGGTGCGCGTGCTGCCACCGGGCAGCCTCAAGCGCACCGAAGTGGGCAAGGCCAAGCGCGTGTTCGACCGTCGACCCAAGTAATCAAGGAGCCACCATGTACACCCAATCCATGGACACGCAAGCCCCAGAGGCGCGCAAGTCCATCCGAACCGCTGAAGAGGCGGTCCTGCAGGAGCGATTTGACGAACGCATCGATGCCGGTGAGTTCATCGAAGCCAAGGACTGGATGCCCGAGGACTACCGCAAGACGTTGATTCGCCAGATCAGCCAGCATGCGCACTCGGAGATCGTGGGCATGCTGCCTGAGGGCAACTGGGTCACGCGCGCACCCACCCTCAAGCGCAAGGCCATTTTGCTGGCCAAGATTCAAGACGAAGCCGGCCATGGCCTGTACCTGTACTCGGCGGCCGAAACCCTGGGCGTCAGCCGTGACCAGCTGCTCGCAGCGCTGCACAGCGGCAAGGCCAAGTACAGCTCTATCTTCAACTACCCCACCTTGAGCTGGGCCGACGTGGGCGTGATTGGTTGGTTGGTCGATGGTGCGGCCATCATGAACCAGGTGCCGATTTGCCGCTGCAGTTACGCGCCCTATGCGCGGGCCATGATCCGCATTTGCCGCGAAGAGAGCTTTCATCAGCGCCAGGGCTTTGATGCCCTGCTCACGATGATGCGTGAGGGCACCGATGGCCAGCGGGCCATGGTGCAGGACGCGGTGAACCGGTGGTGGTGGCCCAGCATCATGATGTTCGGCCCGCATGACGCGGACAGCCCCAACAGCGCCCAGGGCATGCGTTGGGGCATCAAACGGGTGTCCAACGACGAACTGCGCCAGAAGTTTGTGGACGCCACCGTCGACCAGGCCAAGGTCTTGGGCGTCACGCTTCCCGACCCGGACCTGAAGTGGAACGAGGCCCGTGGCCATTGGGACTTTGGCGCCATCGACTGGAGCGAGTTCTGGAACGTGGTGGGCGGAAACGGCCCCTGCAACAAGGAGCGCTTGGCCACGCGCGTAACGGCGTGGGAAGAGGGGGCCTGGGTACGCGAAGCGGCCATGGCCCATGCACGCAAACACAGCCCGAAGCAGGAGGCCGCATGAGCACCGATACCCCCAACTCCGCCAAGCCCAAGGCCGCAGGGGCTGCCGCCCACGAATGGCCGCTGTGGGAGGTCTTCGTGCGCAGCCGCGCTGGGCTGGACCACAAGCACTGCGGCAGCTTGCACGCGCCCGACTCGGCAATGGCCATTCAAATGGCCCGCGAGGTGTACACGCGTCGCCAAGAGGGCTCCAGCGTCTGGGTGGTTCGGGCCAGCGACATCACCGCCAGCGACCCGCGCGACAAGGACATGTACTTCGACCCGATGGAAGACAAGGTCTACCGCCATCCCACCTTCTATCAGTTGCCCGACGCGGTCGACCACATGTGAGGCCGCGCCCATGACATCCATCACCCTCAAGCCCTCGCAGCAGGTGCAGTACGTGCTGCGTCTGGCCGACACCGCCCTGATCCTGGCCCAGCGCCTGTCGGAGTGGTGCGGCCACGCGCCCGCGCTGGAAGAAGACATCGCCCTGACCAATATGTCCTTGGACTTGGTGGGCCAGTCCCGTGCCTTGCTGACCCACGCGGGGCAACTGCATGCCCAGGCCGCAGGCAAAGCCTTCGATGAAGACCAGCTGGCTTTTCTGCGCGAGGAGCGTGACTTCCTCAACCTCACGCTGTGCGAATTGCCCAACACGGCAGACGAAGCAGCCCACCGCCGCAGCCGACCGGGAGACTTCGCCTTCACCGTGCTGCGCAACTTGATGGTGGCCACCTGGCTCAAGCAGGCCTGGACCCGATTGGCCCACTCCAGCGACCCCGAGCTGGCGGCCATCGCCGGCAAGGCCGTGAAGGAGGCGCGTTATCACCAGCAGCACAACGGCGACTGGGTGGTACGTTTGGGGGATGGCACCGCAGAGTCGCATACCCGCATGCAGCGGGCCCTGGAGCGTGTGTGGCCCTATGTGCCCGAGCTCTTCGAAGACGATGACATCGACCACGCCGCGGCCCAGTCGGGCCTGGGCCCGCGCGCCAGCGAGCTGCGCCAAGGCTGGGAGGCCGAAGTGCAGGCGGTGCTCTCCCAAGCCTCGCTGCAGCCGCCCCAGGCCACGCCGTTTCGCAGCACGGGCCGACGCGGCGTGCACTCGGAACACATGGGCTATCTGCTGGCTGAAATGCAAAGCCTGCCGCGCGCCCATCCCGGAGCCGCTTGGTGAGGGAGCTGCCTGCAGCTCCGGTGATTCCGCTGAACATTGGCGGAGCCGCCTATCCGGTTGGGCCCATCGTCACCGAGGGCCTGCCCTCTGCACGTGAGCCGCAGGCCCGTGCCTGGGCGGTGCTGCATCAGGTGTTGGACCCAGAGGTGCCGGCGTTATCAGTGTGCGATTTGGGGATCGTGCGCGAGTTGCGCTACGAGCCTCAGGCTGAAGCGCAGCCCGACGCTGGTGTTCGTTCACCGGCCTGTGCAGACCCCGACCTGGCAGGGCTTCTGACCGTCTGGCTGACCCCCACCTATTCCGGCTGTCCGGCCACCGAAGCCATTGAAACGGCGGTGCGGGAGGCTTTGCAAACGGCGGGATTCGCGTCGGTGCGAACCGAATTGCGCCGCGCGCCCGCATGGACCACCGACTGGATCAGCGCCGAAGGACGTGCCAAGCTGAAGGCCTACGGCATCGCACCGCCGGGGCATCTGCTGGCGCCTGAGGGCGCCGTGCCCATCCGCATTGTGCGGCGTGAATCCATCGCCTGCCCCCGTTGCGAGAGCGTCGATACCGAGCGGCTGTCCGCTTTCGGGTCGACCGCCTGCAAGGCCCTGTACCGCTGTCGCGCCTGCCGCGAGCCTTTTGAACACTTCAAGCCCATATGAACGCCCCATCTGTACTGTTCCATGATTTGAGCGTGCGGCGGATCGAGCCCGACACACCGGAGGCGGTCGTCGTCACTTTCGCTGTTCCGCCCGAGTTGCGGGAGACCTTTGGCTTCACGCAGGGCCAGTACCTGACCTTGCGCAAGACCATCAACGGCCAGGACTTGCGTCGCTCTTATTCCATCTGTGCAGGTGTAGACGATGGCGAGCTGCGGGTGGGGGTGCGCAAGGTCAAGGACGGCGTGTTTTCAAACTGGATCCACGAGCAGTTGAAGCCGGGCGATCTCATCAGCGTGATGGCACCCCAGGGCCGCTTCTTCGTGCCCTTGGATCCACAAGCCCAGCGCCACCATCTGGGCATCGCCGGGGGCAGCGGCATCACGCCCATCCTGTCCATCCTGAAGACCGTGATGGTGCGTGAGCCGCTTTCGCGCTTCACCCTGATCTATGGCAACCGCGCTTTGCGCAGCACCATGTTCAAGGAAGAGCTGGAGGACCTCAAGAACCGTTGGATGCAGCGTGTGGTCTTGCACCATGTGTTTTCCGATGAGCCCACCGATTCCCCGCTCAACATGGGTGTGATGAACCGCGACAAGTTGGGTGAGTTCCTGCGAACCGTGGTGCCCGCCCGCTCGATTGACCATGCTTACATCTGTGGCCCCTTCCAGATGAACGACGAGGCCGAGGCCGCTTTACAGGCTGCCGGTGTGCCTGAAGAGCGCATCCACATCGAGCGTTTCGGTGTGGCACAGGCGCCAGGAGCCTCGGCTGGCAAGGGTGCCGGTGCCGTCATGCACCAGGCACAGCCCGGTGACGCCGAGACATCCCGGGTGGTCATCGTCCGCGATGGACTGCAGCGAGAAATCGTCTTCAGCAAGGACCAACCCAGCATCCTGGACGCCGCCTCGGCCGCCGGGCTCGAAGTCCCGTTTTCCTGCACCTCGGGTGTTTGCGGTACTTGCCGTTGCAAGGTGATCGAAGGACAGGTCCGAATGGAGCGAAACTTCGCTTTGGACAAAAAAGAGGTCGAAGCCGGATTTGTGTTGTCCTGCCAAGCCCACCCCCTGACCGAGCGCGTGGTGCTGAGCTTCGACGAGCGCTGAGCTGCATTTCAATCCCTGCATCGAACCTTACCCCAACTGATGGCCCGCCCCCGCGCTTCCACCTACGACGAGCAGCGTGACCGCATCCTGCACCAGGCAGCGGAGTTGTTTGCGCTGCAAGGCTATGGGGGTACGAGCATGAACGAAGTGGCCCAGGCCTGCGGGGTCAGCAAAGCGGCCCTGTACCACTATGTCCGCGACAAGTCCGAGCTCTTGACCCTGATCGCCCTGACGCATGTGGAGCGCCTGGAGCAGCTCACGCGGGATGTGCTGGCACAGGAACTGCCGGCTCCCCAGCGATTGAGCCAGTTGATCATGCGCTTCGTCGATGAGTACGCCGGTTCTCGCCACGAGCACCGTGTCCTCACCGAGGACGTGAAGTTCCTGGACGCCCAGGAACAGCAAAAGGTGGTGGCCGCTCAACGCCGCGTGGTGCAGGCCTTTGCCGATGTGGTGTGTGAGATTCGGCCCGAATTGGCGCAAGCCGGCCTGCACAAGGCGGTCACGATGCTGCTGTTTGGCATGATCAACTGGATGTTCACCTGGTTGCGCCCCAGCGGCGCCATCACGCATGCACAGATGGGGGAAATGGTTGAGGCGCTTTTCTTTGGAGGGCTGCAGGCCGTAGCGGCGCAAGCCTTACAAACGGGCTACAAACCCCCTGCGGTGGCCAAAACAAAGACGCCGGCGCCGTCCCGAGTGCGCAAGTCCGCGATATCCTGAACTTTTTTCCGCGATTCCAAGTCCAATCCACTCGATTGCACATCCGTACCACTGAAGAAGGAGACCTGCGATGAAGTTGTTGAAGTCCCTATTGCTTGCTGCCCTGAGCGTCACGGCCTGGGCGGCACACGCCGACATCACGGTGGGCGTCACCGTGTCGGCCACAGGACCGGCCGCCTCCCTGGGCATTCCCGAGAAGAACACCATCGACCTGATGCCCAAGCAGATCGGCAAGCACAAGGTGACCTACGTGGTGCTGGACGATGCTTCTGACACCACCAACGCTGTGAGCAACGCCCGCAAGCTCATCACCGAGAGCAAGGTGGATGTGATCATCGGCTCCACGACCACACCCAACTCCTTGGCCATGATCGATGTGGCCGCCGAAAGCCAAACGCCCATGATCTCCATGGCCGCTTCGGCCCGCATCGTGGAGCCGGTGGACGCCAAGAAGCGCTGGGTCTTCAAGACGCCGCAGAACGACATCATGATGGCCATCGCCATTGCCCAGCACATGTCCAATGCCGGGATCAAGAGCGTGGGCTTCATCGGCTTCGCCGACGCTTATGGTGAAGGCTGGCTGCAAGAGTTCCAGAAGGCAGCCGGTATCAAGTCCCTCAATGTGGTGGCCGTCGAGCGCTACAACCGCACCGACACCTCGGTGACGGGCCAAGTCCTCAAGCTCACCTCGGCCAAGCCGGACGCCATTCTGATCGCCGGTTCGGGCACGCCTGCAGCCTTGCCGCAGAAGGCGCTGCGCGAGCGCGGCTACACCGGCAAGATTTACCAGACCCACGGTGTGGCCAACAACGACTTCCTGCGCGTAGGCGGCAAGGACGTCGAAGGCACCATCCTGCCGGCCGGTCCGATGCTGGTGGCCGCTCAGCTGCCGGCCGACCACCCGGTGCGCAAGAGCGCCCTGGCCTATGTGAATGCTTATGAAGCCAAGTTCGGCAAAGGCAGCGTGTCCACCTTTGGCGGCCACGGATGGGACGCCGGCCTGTTGGTCGAGCGTGCCGCCACCGAGGCCCTCAAGAAGGCTCAGCCGGGCACGCCCGCGTTCCGTGCTGCGATGCGCGACGCGCTCGAAGGCATCAAGGAAATGCCTGGTGCGCACGGCATCTTCAACATGTCGGCTGGTGACCACAACGGTCTGGACCAGCGCGGCCGCGTGATGGTCACCATCAGCAACGGCGCCTGGAAGTACATCGGCGACTGATTCACCACGGGCCCCGCGAGGGCCCACATTCCTACGCGGCCCCGGTGGTGATCTGCCGGGGCCGCGCCATGTTCAAGTCTTGTAAATCGTGTGTCTGTCTATGCCTGCCCCGTCTGTACTCCAAAGCTTCATCGCTGGCCAATGGGTCGGCCAGCAGCCCGCCACAGCGCTGCGCAGTGCCATCAACGGTCAGGTGGTGGCCCACACCCACGCAGAGGCGCTGGACTTTGCTGCTGCCGCTGAATACGCCCGCACCGTTGGTGTGCGCGAACTGCTCAAGACCGACTTTCAGCAGCGGGCGGCGATTCTCAAGGCCTTGGCCAAATACCTGGGTGGCCGCAAGGAAGAGCTCTACGCCATCTCGGCGCACACCGGTGCCACGCGGCAGGACAGTTGGATCGATATCGAAGGCGGAACCGGGACCCTGTTCGCCTATGCCAGCATCGGCAGCAGCGAGCTGCCCTCGGGCAATGTGGTCCACGAAGGGCCGGTGATCCCTCTGGGCAAGGGCGGGCAGTTCGTGGGCACGCACATCCTGGTGCCCCGACGCGGCCTGGCGGTGCACATCAATGCCTTCAATTTCCCGGTCTGGGGCTTGTTGGAAAAGTTTGCCCCCGGTTTTTTGGCGGGCCAGCCGTGTATCGGCAAGCCTGCCACGGCCACGAGTTACCTCACCGAGGCCGTGGTGCGCATGATGTTGGAGTCGGGCCTGCTTCCGCAGGGCTGCTTGCAGTTGGTCATCGGCGCCACCGGTGACCTGTTGGACCGCTTGACGGGTCAGGACATGGTCACCTTCACCGGCAGCGCCGATACCGCCGCCTCGCTGCGCGCGCGGCCGCACCTGCTGAAGAACGGGATTCCCTTCAACGCAGAGGCCGACTCGCTGAACTGCGCTATCTTGGCTGACGATGTGACGCCCGATGATCCGGAGTTCGATCTCTTCGTCAAGGAAGTGGCGCGTGAGATGACGGTCAAGGCCGGCCAGAAGTGCACGGCGATTCGGCGGGCCATCGTGCCCCGCCGCCATCTCGATGCGGTGGCGCAGCGCTTGAAGAAGCGGCTGTCGTCGGTCGTGGTGGGCGACCCTGCCCTGGATGGTGTCAAGATGGGGGCACTGGCTTCGCACAGCCAGCAGGCCGATGTGGCCGAGCGGGTTCGACAGCTGTTGGCTGCGCCGCACATGAGCCTACTCTACGGCGAGCGCGATGGTTTCTCGCCCCAGGGCGAGGGTGTGGCCGATGGAGCCTTTTTCAGTCCCACGCTGCTGGCTTGCGACAAGCCGCTGGAAGTGAACGCCGTGCACGAGCTCGAAGCGTTCGGCCCCGTCAGCACCCTGCTGCCCTACGACGACCTGGAGGAAGCCCTGGCCTTGGCTGCGCGCGGGCAGGGCAGCCTGGTCGGCTCGCTGATCACCAAGACGCCTTCGGTGGCCGCTCGTGTGGTGCCCCAGGCCGCTGCCTTGCATGGCCGTTTGCATATGCTCGACGCCAAAGCAGCGGCCGAGTCCACCGGCCACGGTTCACCCTTGCCTTACCTCAAGCACGGGGGGCCGGGCCGCGCCGGTGGTGGCGAGGAACTGGGGGGCATTCGCGCGGTGCACCACAACTTGCAACGCAGTGCATTACAGGGCTCGCCCGACCTGGTCATGGCGGTGACGGGTGAGTATGTGCGCGGTGCCACGGTGATCGAAACCGACGTGCATCCCATGCGCAAGGCCTTCGAAGACCTTCAGATCGGCGAGAGCCTGTTGACGGCCGAGCGCGTGATCACCGCTGATGATGTGCAGGCCTTCGGAAACCTCACCGGCGACACGTTCTACATGCACTTCGACGAAGAGGCGGCAAAGGCCTCGCCCTTTGGTCAGCGCATCGCCCACGGTTACCTGGTGTTGTCGGCCGCGGCTGGCTTGTTCGTCTGGACAGCACCGGGGCCTTTGCTGGCCAATTACGGGCTGGATACGCTGCGCTTCACCAAGCCCGTGGCCCTGGGGGACACGGTTCGCGCTCGGCTCACCGCCAAGCGCAAGATCGACCGCATGAAGGTGGGGGCTGACGGCAAGGGGCAGGGTGTGGTGGCCTGGGATGTCGAAGTGACCAACCAACATGGCGAGGTGGTGGCCAGCTACGACATCCTGACCTTGGTGGCCAAGCGCTCAGACTCGGCTTGAAGCCACCTCGACCACTAGACGCCGTTGGCCTGCGAATGGCTGTTCGCTTGGGCCTTGGGCGTCATCAGTTCACGCAGCACGGGCGCTGAGAACAGCTCATCCAGTGGCCTAAACCCGGTTCGAATTCCGGATTGAAAGCCTTCAAAGGTCGAGCGCATCAGGTGATGACGGCTGCCGTCCAGGACCATGGCCACCAGCCGCGCCAGATCGGTGTTCAGGTGCACCCCGGTGTCCATGAAGCGCTGCCCCAGTTGGGTCAAGTTGGCGGTGTCGAAGCGCAGCAGATCCGCTTGGACACTGGCCATCTCCGCCGTGTCTTCACTAGCCAAGATGCGTTGATGAGCATGTTCGTGTCGCTTGAGCGCCAGATGCCAACAGTCCAGTTGTGCCCGCTGAAACTCCTCGCCGGCATGAAGCACCAACATCAAGGTCTGCAAGCCCCAGGACAGCGGCAGCCGCAGCTGCGATGACCATCCGGGCCCGCCGTCGGCTGCTTTTTCGGCGGACTCAGGGCTCTGTTTAGAGCGGGTGTTGGCGCTTGAGGCGGCCTTGGGTTCATGGCTGGGCATGGGCATCTCCTGTCCGGTGGCGGGTTGCGGCCCTAGAGGGCCGTGTACACCAGTATGGAAGCCCTGAGCGGTGAGGCCTTGAGCGTGGTCAGAAGGCCAAGCGGCCTTGAGGACTGGCCACGGCTGCGCGCGCCGCCGGTGGCACCGTTACCGAGTGGGCATGGCGCCCCAGGCTGGGCTCGGGAAAGAGGCGGTTCTCAAGGCCATAGCGGATAAGCGCGGCGGTGCTTTCGAGCTGCATCTTCTGAAGGATGCGGGCTTTATGGGTGCTGACCGTTTTGACCGACAGGTGCAGGCAGCGCGAAATGTCACTGATTCGTTGACCCGCGACGATGCAACGAAAGATCTCCAGTTCTCGATCGGTCAGCCGCTCGTGTCGAGGGCCCTCATCATGGTGCGCCAGGTTCATCGCGACCTGTTCGGCCATGCCGCGCGAGAGGTAGCAGCCCCCAGAGGCGACCCTGCGCACCGCGCGTACCAATTCATCGGTGGCCGAATCTTTGGTGAGGTAGCCCTGTGCCCCAGCCTTCAACGCCCGCATGGCATAGATCTCTTCACCGTACACAGCACCAGCACCATGCAGCCCGGATGGTCTTGGCGGATGCGGCGGATCAAGCTCATGCCAGAGAGTCCCGGCATGCTGAGGTCCATGATCACCAGGTGTGCCGGGGTCTGCTGCAGCAGCGCCAGTAAGCCGTGTCCGTGATCAGACTCCCCCACAACGCTCAAGCCGGGCTGGCCTTCTAGGATTTGGCGCAGCCCTTCTCGGATCAACCGGTGGTCGTCAACCAAGACCACCCGTATGTCATCGGGACCCGCGTGGCTCAGGGCCGCTTCAACGGGCTTGGGCATGGTGTTCTCCTGCGTTTTGCGTGAGTTCTGATTATGCACATAAAGTGATGTATTTTGCTGCACTGCATCAATTTTGGTGAATTTGGCGGCCATGACCTTGTAGGCCGATTCCGACTTGTGTGCGGCAGCGTCCGAACCCTTTTCCAGGCATCGTCCTCGTCAGCAAAGGACGGTCTGCTGATATCCAGATCCACGACTTGCGGCGAACCTTCACCCTGCTCAATCAACCATTAAAGACGAGGAGGAATCGAGATGGACAACCGCATGGATGGAACAGGCTCTTTGCAATCGGCCCGTTGCACGGGATCAGATCTGTTGCGCTGGATTGGACTTGGCCATGAGGTGGGGCCACGTTCAGATCAAATCGTGTTTCCCATGCGCCGCGTGCGCACCGGCACCCTGGTGACACACGAAGGGGCGCCTTTTGAGAGCCTGTACTTCATCAGCGCGGGCACCTTCAAGTGCGTGCACACCGACCCAGACGGCTACGAGCTCGTGCAGGGCTTTCTGGCGCGGGGCGATGTGATTGGGCTCGATGGCCTGAGCGATGGTGTGTACGGTGGTGACGCCGTGGCCCTAGAGGACGCTACCGTGGCCATGGCCTCCTTTCGCGAATTGCTCAATGCGGCACGGCAAGTGCCTTCGCTTGAGCAGTTGATTTACCTGGCCAGTGGGCGTGAGATTCGCCGCAAGAACATGACCTTGGAGGTCATGGCCGCCGTGGGAGCCGAGGTGCGGCTGGCGCGCTTTCTCCTGCAGCTGGTGGCGCGGCAGGCCGAGCAGGGCTATTCATCACGCCGCATGGTCCTGCGCATGAGCCGACGAGACATCGCCAGCCACCTGGGCATTGCACATGAAACGGTCAGCCGATCCCTAACCGCCCTGGCCGATTGGGGATACATCGAGGTGCGGCACCGAGAGATCGACATCCTCGATCTCGACGGACTGGAGCGGTTCAAGCGCGTCACACGGGGGCCGGCGATCAAACCGCCGGGTGGGCGTGGCGGCGCCACCCGACGTGCCCGGGTTCTGAGCCTGGCTGGGCGGTCGGAAGGCTCTGCCGTGAGCGCGGTCTGATGTTCGGCCCGGGGCTCTAACGTGGCCAGGCGCGGGTGCTTCGCACCTGCGCCTGGCGCGGGTGGGCCGCTTCAGTCTGCGCCGTTGGCGTTGCTGGCGGCCAAGCTGCGCCAGGGGCCGGGCAGGGATTCCAGCGGCACTTGAACCGAAACCGGTCCGGGGTCGCCCAGTGGCCGGCGTGTCAAGGCCTCACGGGCCAGTCCACGGCGCATCGATTCGGCCACTTCACCCAGTTCGGCGGCCAAGGCGCCCACCACATCGTCCAGCGACAAGATGCCGGTGAGTTGGCGCTGCGCACCGGTGACCAACAGGCGGCGCACGCCTTCTTGGCGCATCACGCCGATGGCATCGGAAACGCTGGCCTGTGCAGGCACCGCCACCGCCTTGCCACTGATGAGGGTACCCACCGAGATCTGTTGGGGGTCCAACCCGCGGGCCAAGGCTTCTACAGCCAGGTCACGGTCGGTGATGACGCCACACACCCGCATGGCATTGGCGGTCAGGCCTTGCTCTTCGGTGGTGACCACCAGGGCCCCCACATGGTGTTCGCGCATGTGCTGCGCAGCCTCTTGGATGCTGCAATCGCTGTCGATGGTGACCACCGGGTGTTGGCACAAAGCGCCGATGTTGTTCATGGCTGTATTCCTCCTGGTGTTGTGCTGTGAAAAGCGAAACGGCCAGTTGGATTGGGACAGCCCACGTCGCGCGCGCGTTGCCGGCGATCAAGCAAGGGGGCAGGGCGGACGCGTGTGGCGGCATGCCCTGTGAGCCTGCGCAGGGCTCCGCTGGCGGGGTGGCAAGGGAAAACCCTTATCCCGCCCCAACCAGACCTGAGCTGACAGGGGAAAGCTCAGCCCTTGAGGGTGGCCTCAAGTTCCTTGCAAGTGGGCGCACACACCGCTTGCGGCTTGCCCAGGAGGCGCCGGGTCTTGAGCTGGCTGCGCTGGCGGTGTTTGCCGCACAGGAAGCAAGACATGGTGGTGGAGGAGAACGGAGAGGAGGTTTCGAAGGGGGAGCCCGGGGCTTTGCTCTTGTAGCGAAGACCGTTCTCGGCCAGCTTGGTGACAGGGGGGTTGTTCGCAGCCATCCCTGTGTGGGCCGCAACTACGCCGCACACGCCCGCGAGATGGGTTTCGACCCGGACCGCGAACCCCCGTTCTTCTTTTGCAAACCGGCCAACGCGGTGGTGGTTTGCCCGCCAGGCCAGGAAACGGCCGTGCCCTATCCGAGCCAGACGAGCAACCTGCACCACGAGATCGAGCTGGTGGTGGCCATCGGCGGCCACGGGCGCGATGTGCCGGAGGATCAAGCCCTGAGCCTGGTGGCCGGTTATGCGGTGGGCTTGACCCATGGCGCCCATCGTGCCGGTGTCTCAGTGTGGCCACCTGTCGCAGGCCAACATCTGGCTGAAGGTGGATGGGCAAAGCCGCCAGAACAGCGACATCACCCATCTGATCTGGAGCGTGCCGGAGATCGTGTCCACGCTCTCTCGGTTTTTCGAACTCGCGCCAGGCGACCTGATCTTTACGGGCACGCCCGATGGGGTGGGCGCCGTTCAGAAAGGGCAGTTGATGCACGGCGGCATTGACGGCCTGGGTGAGCTGCGCGTTCGGGTGGTCTGAAGCCCCAGGCTGTGCTGCAGCGTTGGCCCCGAGCGGGCCGGCGCTCGTGTTGCCCAAGGTGCCAGCGCGGCGCTGTGGGCCTGATGGGGGAGGGCCTCGATGCGGTGGTGCTGCAGGGCCCGCGCCGCGTTCGCCCTCAGTCGTTGTTCAGGGCCCGGACCAGGCGGCCGTCTTCGTAGAGGCCTTCCTCAACCAGCTGGCCGCGGGCATCAAACAGCTTGCCCTTGCCTTTGCGCACACCGCCCACAAACTCACCCACATAGCGGCTGCCGGTGGGCAAGGTCAGGATGCCTTGTCCGTTGAACTTGCCGGCCCTGAATTCGCCCACGTAGCGGGTCTTGTCGGCCAGGGTGAGCACCCCTTGACCGTCGAACTGGTTGGCGCGCATCTGGCCGACGTAGCGCACGCCGGAGGCAAAGTTGTACACCCCGTGACCGTTTTGGAGTCCGGCGCGAAACTCGCCCTCGTAGCGGTCTCCGTTGGGGAAGGTCTGCAGGCCTTGACCGTGGGGC
>RGEP01000041.1 GCA_009918225.1 Betaproteobacteria bacterium
AGCCTTCCATGGCGGCCTGCAGGGCGTTGATGGGGTCAATTTCGGTGACCCACACCTGGGCCGACAGCGCGCGCAGGGCCTGGGCCGAGCCCTTGCCCACGTCACCGTAGCCGGCCACCACGGCCACCTTGCCGGCGATCATCACGTCGGTGGCGCGCTTGATGGCGTCCACCAGCGACTCACGGCAGCCGTACAGGTTGTCGAACTTGCTCTTGGTGACCGAGTCGTTGACGTTGATGGCACGGAACTGCAGGGTGCCCTTGGCGCTCATCTCGTTCAAGCGGTGCACACCCGTGGTGGTTTCCTCGGTCACGCCGATGATCTGCGCGGCCTTGCGGGTGTACCAGGTCGGGTCTTGGGCGAGCTTGGCCTTGATGGAGTTGAACAGGCAGGTCTCTTCTTCGCTGGTGGGGTTGGCGATCACCGAGAGGTCCTTCTCGGCGCGCTGGCCCAGGTGCATCAGCAGCGTGGCGTCGCCACCGTCGTCCAGGATCATGTTCGGGCCTTCGGTGGCCGAGCCCTTGGGGCCGAACTCAAAAATGCGGTGGGTGTAGTCCCAGTAGTCGGTGAGGGTTTCGCCCTTGTAGGCAAACACCGGCGTGCCGCGGACCACCAGGGCTGCGGCTGCATGGTCTTGGGTGGAGAAGATGTTGCAGGATGCCCAGCGCACATCGGCGCCCAGGGCCTGCAGCGTTTCCACCAGCACGGCGGTTTGGATCGTCATGTGCAGCGATCCGGTGATGCGCGCGCCCTTGAGCGGTTGGGCCTTGGCGAATTCTTCGCGGATGGCCATCAGGCCGGGCATTTCGGTTTCCGCGACCTTGATCTCCTTGCGGCCCCACTCGGCCAGGGACAGATCGGCGACCACGTAATCTTGGTCCTTGAGGGGTTTGACGACAGCGTTCATGACTCTTTGCTCCGAAGAAAGAAGTTGGAGCCCGCACCGTGCCGCACGGGCAGGGCGCACATGGCAAGCGTCGAGGAAGGTTGGCTCGCCGTGCACGCCCCAGAGTGGGCCGAAGCAGGGTGAGCGCGGTTGGACACGGTTCCGAGCCTGGGACGTCGGCCGTTGGGGTCAACGGTCCGTCTCGCAGCGCTCCTCGGAAGGCGGAAGAAGTTTAACCGAGCCCCCTGGTTTGGGTGCCAGGGTCGCGTGCGACACTCGAAAACAGAGGGACATTGCGCCCTGCACGCCGTGGGGCGGCAGAGGGTGCGGGAGGGGCCATGAAGTCGGATTCCGAAGAAGGCGCGGGGCTGCTGTACACCGCCATGGGCTTGGCCCTGGCTTCGGCTATCGCGCTGGGACTGGCCCGGTTTGCCTACGCCCTGCTGCTGCCGGCCATGCGCGCCGACCTCGACTGGAGCTACGCCACCGCCGGGGCCTTGAACACGGTCAATGCCGCAGGCTACTTGGCCGGAGCGCTGATGCTGCCGCGTTGGCAAGCGCGATTTGACGGCAAGGCGGTCGTGGTGGCCGGTGGCCTGGGCGCCTGTGCGACGCTGTTCCTGCACGGGCTGGTGCGTTCTGAAGAGGCGCTCTTCGTGTTGCGCTTTGCCAGCGGCGTGGCGAGTGCGGCCAGTTTTGCTGGGGGCGGGCTGCTGGCCGCGTCCTTGGCCCAACAGCCTGGCGGCGCACCCCGACTGGGTTTGATCCTGGGCATCTACTACGGTGGCACGGGCTTGGGCATCGCGGCCTGTGCGCTGGCGGTGCCGTGGGCCATGTCTGCGGAGGTCGGGGCACAGTGGTCTGCATGGTGGGCCTCCGGGCTGGCCGGCGTTTCCACGGGCCCTGTGGATGGGGCACCTGTGGTGGGCTTGGCGGACTGGCAGCGTGCCTGGATCGGGCTGGCCGGGTTGGCTGTGCTGTGCCACCTGGGCATGTTGGCAATGACCCGCAGCCTGCACTGCCCGCCGGTGCCTGCCTCCCTGCGCGAAGCTGCGCCCTTGCGGGCTTTGCTCTGGGGCCTCTTGGGCTATCTGTGCTTTGGCCTGGGCTACATCGGCTACATGACCTTCATCATCACGCTGTTGCGCGAGCAGGGTTTGAGCGCACCGGTGGTGACGGCCTTCTATGTGGTGTTGGGCTTGGGCGTGGTGGCGTCGTCTTGGCTGTGGGCTGGCCTGCTGCAAAAACACCGCAACGGGCGTCCCATGGCCACGCTGAACGCCTTGTTGGCCCTGGCCACGGTGCTGCCGGTGCTCTCCTCGCATCCCGTGGCGGTTTTCGCGTCAGGGGCGCTGTTTGGAAGCGTGTTTTTGTCGGTGGTGGCCTCGACTACCGCCCTCGTGCGCCACAACTGCGCGAAGGCGGCTTGGCCGGCGGGGATTGCGGCCTTTACCGTCATCTTTGCCGCTGGCCAAATGGTCGGGCCGGTGCTGGTGGGCTTGGTGGCCGATGGCGCGGGTGGCTTGCAGCGCGGCTTTGTGGTCAGCGCAGCCGCACTGGCCCTGGGGGCGCTGCTGGCCAGTCGACAGCGGGCGCTCTAGCCGGCGGCGCGGGGCCGAAGGCGCTTAAACGGTGCTGTGCCGCTTGAAGCTGGGCGCCACACGGTGCCGCCCCGCCTGCTCGAAGGCAAAGCCATAGGCCAAGAGGGCTGCTTCGCTCCACGCAGGCCCCACAAAGGACAGGCCCACCGGCAGGACCGCCCCGCCTTGAACGCCCACCAGGCCCATGGGCACCGTGAGGTGGGGCAGGCCGGCGACCGCCGCTGCAGAAGAAAAGCCGCCGGTGGAGTGGTCGCCCGCACCGAGGTCGGTGAGGGAGGCGAGCCCGCCACTGGGGGCCACCAGGGCTTGGATGCGCTCCTTTTCAAATAGCGCGTCCAGCCCCTCGGTGCGCGCCAGGCGACGGCACTTCTCCAGGGCGGCCTTGTAGACGGGGCTGTCCAGGCCTCCCAGGTCGCGGGCTTGCAGGAACAGTTCCTGTCCGAAGTGCGGCATCACGCGTGCGGCATGGGCTTCATTGAAGGCGATGATGTCCTCGAGCGTGCGCACCCGCGCCTGTGGGGCGAACTCGGCGATCCATGCCGCCACGCCGGCCTTGAGTTCAACCAAGAGCACGGTGAGTTCATCGGCACTCCAGGTCGCCGGCCGAGGGGCTTGCACGTCCACCAGCTCGGCGCCCAGTTGCCGCAGCTCTAGCAGGCTGCGATCGAACAAGGCACTGATGCCCATGTGAGGGTTGAGCTGGTTTCTGGCCACGCCGATGCGCACGCCCTGCAGGGCTTCGGGCTTGAGGGCCGCGAGGTAGTCGGGTGCAGCGGCTGCACCCGAGGTGGCTGGGTCACGCGGGTCGGCGGCGCTGATGGCCTGCAGCAGCGCCGCTGCATCGGCCACGGTGCGGGTCATGGGCCCAGCGGTGTCTTGGGTGTGGGAGATGGGGATGATGCCGTCGCGGCTGACGCGACCCACGGTGGGCTTCAGGCCCACCAGTCCGTTGCGCGTGGACGGTGAAATGATGGAGCCGTCGGTTTCCGTGCCCACACCCAACACCCCCAGGCCGGCGGCGATGGCAGCGCCGGTGCCCGAACTGCTGCCGCTGGTGTTGCGGTCCAGCGCATAGGGGTTGCGGGTGAGGCCGCCGCGGCTGCTCCAGCCGCTGGTGGAACGGTTGGAGCGGATGTTGGCCCACTCGCTGAGGTTGGTCTTGGCCAGAACGAGGGCACCGGCTTGGCGCAGTTGCTCGACGATGTGCGCGTCGCGCGCGGCACGCGTGCCTTCCAGCGCGAGCGAGCCCGCGGTGGTCTGCATGCGGTCACCGGTGGCGATGTTGTCTTTGAGCAGCACGGGTATGCCGTGCAGGGGGCCCAGCCACTGGCCCTTGCGGGCCAGTTGGTCCAGGCGCTTGGCTTCCTTGAGCGCATCGGGGTTGCGTTCGATGATGCTGTTGATGCGCGGCCCAGCGCGGTCGATGGCCGCAATGCGGTCGAGGTGGGCTTGGGCGATGGCCTGCACGCTGGTGCGGCCTTCGCGCAGGGCGCGGGCCAAGCTGGCCGTGGTGGCGCGGGCGGGATCAAGCTTCATGGGCGTTTGCGCGGAGGCCATGGAGGCCAGGCCGGCCGGGCCCTGCGGGCCCTTCACTTTGCTGCGCAAAGTGAGCCTGCGCCGCAAGGCTGCGAAGGGCTGGCGTTGCCAGCCCTGGCCTTACAGGCCCGCTGCGTTCCGCAGCGCCGCAGCCTTGTCGGTGCGTTCCCAGGTGAACTCGGGTTCTTCTCGGCCGAAGTGGCCGTAGGCCGCGGTCTTGGAATAGATGGGGCGCAGCAGGTCGAGCATTTGGATGATGCCCTTGGGGCGCAGGTCGAAGTGCTCGTTGACCAAGGCGGCGATCTTCTCGTCGGAGATCACGCCAGTACCCTCGGTGTAGACCGTGACGTTCATCGGCCGCGCCACGCCAATGGCGTAGGCCACCTGCACCTGGCACTGCTTGGCCAGACCGGCGGCCACGACGTTCTTGGCCACGTAGCGGGCGGCGTAGGCAGCCGAGCGGTCGACCTTGGATGGGTCCTTGCCTGAGAAGGCGCCACCACCGTGCGGGCAGGCGCCGCCGTAGGTGTCCACGATGATCTTGCGGCCGGTCAGGCCACAGTCACCCTGCGGGCCGCCGATGACGAAGCGGCCGGTGGGGTTGATCAGGTACTTCGTGTCCTTGAGCCAATCCTTGGGCAGCACGGGCTTGATGATCTCTTCGATCACGGCCTCGATGAAGGCGGGCTTCATCTTGGTGCCGTCGCTCATCTCCGGGGCATGCTGGCTGGACAGCACCACGGTGTCGATGCTGTGGGGCTTGCCGTCCACATAGCGCATGGTCACCTGGCTCTTGGCGTCGGGCCGCAGGAAGGGCAGGCGGCCATCTTTGCGCAGTTGGGCCTGGCGCTCAACCAAGCGGTGCGCGTAGTAGATGGGCGCGGGCATCAGCTCAGGCGTTTCATTGCAGGCGTAGCCGAACATCAGGCCCTGGTCGCCCGCGCCGATGTTGAGGTAGTCGTCGGACGCGTGGTCCACGCCCTGGGCGATGTCGTTGCTCTGCTTGTCGTAGCAGACCATCACCGCGCAGCCCTTGTAGTCGATGCCGTACTCGGTGTTGTCGTAGCCGATGCGCTTGATGGTGTCGCGCGCGACCTGGATGTAGTCGACGTGGGCGTTGGTGGTGATTTCACCGGCCAACACCACCAAGCCTGTGTTGCACAGGGTTTCAGCGGCCACGCGAGAACGCGGGTCTTGCGTGAAGATGGCGTCAAGAATGGCGTCAGAGACCTGATCAGCCACCTTGTCGGGGTGACCCTCGGAAACCGATTCCGATGTGAAGAGGTAGTCGTTGGACACTTGCTTACACTCCTTGTGTGGGGTTGTCGGACGCGTTGCCGAGCAGTGGAAGCGAGCGGCGAACGCTTTAGCAGAATTTGTTGATCGCCCCGCAAGTAGTTCAATAACTCGGCGATTTGCTCATTATAGGAACCATGACCGCCCTGATGCACTGGCTGGCCCGCTGGCCCTTGTGGCTTTTGCATGGCTTGGGCGCGGTGCTGGGCTGGCTGACCTATGCCGCATCGCCTTCCTACCGCCGGCGCCTGCTGGCCAACGCCAGCCTGGCGGGGGTGGACGCCTCCACGCGGCGCGCATCGGTTGCACAGGCTGGCCGTATGGTGGCCGAACTGCCCTGGTTGTGGTTGACCCCGCCGGGGCGGCGCATCGAAGATTGGGTGCAATGGGAGGGCGCGCCGGCCCTGGACCAAGCCCTGAGCCAAGGCCGTGGCTTGATTCTGTTGACACCCCATCTGGGCACGTTTGAGGTGTGTGCCCAAGCCTATGCACAGCGCTGTGGCGCTGCGGCTCCCATGACCGCCCTCTATCGCCCCGCACGCCAAGCCTGGCTGCGCGATGTCGAGGAACGCAACCGTCAGCGCCCCGGGCTGCTCACCGCACCGGCCAATCTGGCCGGTGTTCGCCAGATGATCCGCGCCTTGAGGCGCGGTGAAACCGTGGGCCTCTTGCCCGACCAGGTGCCGCCCGATGGCCTGGGGGTGTGGGCGCCGTTCTTCGGGCAGCCGGCCTACACCATGACCTTGGCCTCGCGCCTGCAGGAGCAGACCGCAGCGCCAGTGCTGATGATGTGGGCCCAGCGCCGGCCGGCCGGCCAAGGATGGGTGGTGCAGGTGCTGCAGCCAGAGGACTTGCTGCCCGGGACCATCGGATTCAGTCCCGCAGACATCAACCGCTACATGGAAGCGCTGATTCGGCTGGCGCCGGAGCAATACCTGTGGGCTTATCACCGCTACAAGCAGCCGCGCGCCTTGCCAGCGCCCGCCACAGTTCCAGACGCTGGGGTGGGCCCATGACAGACCAGGGTTTCAGGCTGAGCCTGGGCGAATGGGCTGGGCAAGCCGGTGCACGCTTGGCTTTGGCGCTGCTGTGGCTGCTGCACCTGTTGCCCTTGCCGCTGTTGGCCGCCCTGGGGCGGGCACTGGGCCGCGTGCTGTTTGCGCTGGCGCATGCACGGCGCCGCATTGGCGAGCGCAATGTGCAGCGCTGCTTGCCCGCGTGGGACGCTGCACGCCAGCAGGCCTTGGTGCGCGAGCACTTTGAATACTTGGGCCGCAGCCTCTTGGAGCGCGGGGTGTTGTGGTGGGCCTCACCCGAGCGCCTGCGCCGCTTGATCACGATCGAAGGCGATGTGGGCCTGGCCGACCGAACCGAGGGACGCTTCATGTGGCTGGTGCCGCACTTCTTGGCTTTGGAGACCGCCGGCGTGGCCACTCAGCTGTTCCAGCAGCGTCAGGTCACGGCCTTTTATCAACAGCAGAGCAATAGGGTGTTTGACGATGCGATCCGCCAAGGCAGGCTGCGCTTTGGGCGGGGTACGGTCCACACTCGGCACGATAACGCCCTCAAACTGCTGCGTGATGTGCGACAGGGTGCGGCCTTCTTGAACCTGCCTGATATGGACTTTGGCCTGAAGGACTCGGCCTTTGTGGATTTCTTCGGGGTGCCGGCGGCCACCTTGCTGGCACCGGCCCGCATGGCCCGATCGATGCACATGACGGTGCAGCCGGTGGTCGCACTCATGCGCCCCGACGGGCGCGGTTATGTGGTCCAGTTCCTCCCGCCTTGGGAGGATTGGCCAGGAACGGATGAGGACGAGGCGGCTACGCGGCGCCTGAACGCCTGGATTGAGCAACAGGTGATGGCCCATCCCGCCCAATACCTGTGGGTGCACAAACGATTCAAGACGCGCCCGCCCGGTGAGCCCTCGCTCTATGCCTGAGCCCGCCTGATAATCGGCATCATGAAACTGCGCTTCACCAAGATGCAGGGGGCCGGCAACGATTTCGTGGTGCTTGATGCCACGCGCGGCGCGCTGCCGCTGAACGCCGAGCTCATCCAGCGCTTGGGCGACCGGCGCTTTGGCGTGGGGGCCGACCAGGTGCTGGTGGTGGAGCCGGCGGGCTCGCCCGATGTCGACTTCCGCTATCGCATCTTCAACGGTGCCACGGGCCAAGAGGTGGAGCATTGCGGCAATGGCGCGCGCTGCTTTGTGCGCTACGTGCGCGAGCATGGCCTGACCGACCGTGATGTGGTGCGGGTTGAAACGCTGAACAACCGCCTGGAGCTGCGCCTGCAGCCCGATGGCCGGGTCACCGTGGACATGAACGCCCCTGTCTTCGAGCTGGAGCGGCTGCCCTTTGATGCGCAGGGGTTGGTGCCTCAGGTGGTGGGCTCATTTGAGCTGTGGCCCTTGATGCTGAAGGATGGCCAGCAGGTGGCCGTGGCGGCCTTGTCGATGGGCAACCCCCATGCGGTGTTGCGCGTGTCCGATGTCGACGCATTCGATGTGCAGTCCGTGGGCCCGCAGATCGAATCACACCCGCGCTTTGCGCGCCGGGTGAATGCCGGATTTCTGCAGGTGCTCTCGCGCCGCGAGGTCAAGCTGCGGGTGTACGAGCGTGACGCGGGCGAAACCCTGGCCTGCGGAACCGGTGCCTGTGCAGCGGTGGTGGCGGGCATCCGGCTGGGCTGGCTCGATACGCGGGTCGATGTGCACACCCGCGGCGGCTGCTTGACCATCGAGTGGCCCTGGGCTGAACAAGGCCTGCAGGCGCATGTGCTGATGACGGGCCCGGCTGAAACGGTCTTTGAAGGAGAGATTTCACTGTGAACCACGACAACGCAGGCGACCTGGGGGTGCAGGGCATCACCGAAGCCGACATTGCCAACTACCTGGCACACACCCCCGGCTTCTTCGAGCGGCAGGCCGAACTCTTGGCCACCATTCGGCTGGCCAGCCCTCACGGGACGCGCGCGGTTTCCCTGCAGGAGCGGCAGATGGAGATGCTGCGAGAGCGCATCAAGGGCTTGGAGCACAAGATCATCGAAATGATCCGGGCCGGTCAGGAAAATGTGGCCATCGCCGACCGCCTGCACCGCTGGACCCGCAGCCTGATGCTCACGGCCGACCCAAGCGAATTGCCAGGTGTGTTGGTGACACAGGTCCAACAACAGTTTTTGGTGCCCCAGGCGGCTGTCCGGGTGTGGGATGTGGCCGAGGCCTTTGCGGGCCTTGCGGCTGCGCAAGGGGTGTCTGAGGAGGCGCGCTCACTGGCTCAATCCTTGAGCCTGCCCTTCTGTGGCCTGAACACGGGCGGTGATGTGGTGAAGTGGTTGGACGATGCGCACACCGTGGCGTCCATGGCGATGATTCCCTTGCGCCACGGTTCGGGTGACGGGTGCTTCGGCCTGCTGGTCTTGGGTTCGCCCGACCCCACCCGCTATGCAGCCGACATGGGCACTGATTTCTTGATGCGCATGGGCGAACTGGCCAGTGCGGCCATGGCGCGCCTCTTGCCCACGCCCCAGGCATGAAAGAAACCGCAGCCCCGCGCGACGCCGCGGTGGCGCGGTACCTGGAGCATGTGACGGTGGCCAGACGGCTGGCGCCGCGCAGCGTGGCCATGATCAGCGACGGCTTGGCGCGCTTGGAAATGCGCTGCGGGTCGGAGGGCGTGCCCTTGAGTGCTGTTCAGCCGCACCATGTGCGCACTTGGTTGGCCCGGCTGCACCAGGGCGGCTTGGCACCACGTTCGGTAGCCATCGTGCTGTCGGCGTGGCGCGGTTTTTATCGCTGGTGGGGCCGGGAGGGCGGAGTGGCCGCCAACCCCGCTGACGGGCTGAAGGCGCCCAAGGCGCCACGCCCGCTGCCCAAGGCCTTGTCGGTGGAACAGGCCGTGGCCCTGGCCGAGCACCGCACCCCGATGCGGCCTGATGCACCCGACCCCGCACGAGAGGCTGCATTGGCCGCGCGCGACCACGCCATCATCGAGTTGCTGTACGGATGCGGATTGCGGGTGGGCGAGTTGGTGGGCCTGGATGTGCAGCCCAGCGACCAGGCCTTGGGCTGGTTGGACTTGCAGGACGCCACCGCACACGTCACCGGCAAGGGACGCAAGCGCCGATCGGTGCCCATGGGCGAGGCCGCCCTGCGAGCCGTACAAGCGTGGCTGGCCCACCGCGGCACCACCGTGCCTGCACGCGACGCAGCCCTGTTCTTGAACCGCCAGGGCCTGCGCCTGAGCGACAGCCAGGTGCGCACCCGATTGCGCCAAGCAGCCCTTCAAGCCGGGCTGCCGACCTCGGTGCACCCGCACATGCTGCGCCACAGCTTTGCCAGCCACTTGCTGCAGTCCAGTGGTGACCTTCGTGCGGTGCAAGAGTTGTTGGGCCATGCCCACATCAGCACCACCCAGGTCTACACCAAGCTCGACTTCCAGCACCTGGCCCGGGTGTACGACGCGGCACATCCCAGGGCCAAGCGCAAGGGTTGAGCGCAAGGGTTGAGCGCAAGGTTTGGGCTCGGTGTGGCCACACCAGGACGGGCAGGCTCGGTAGCCGACAATCTGGGACATGAAGACCATCAAGTTGCGCGAGGGCAAGGAGCGTTCGCTGCTGCGCCGCCACCCCTGGGTGTTTCAGGGCAGCATCGCCAAGGGGCAGGCCGATCCCGGAGAGACGGTGCGGGTGGAGTCCCATGCCGGCGAGTTTTTGGCCTGGGCGTCCTTCAGCCCCAGTTCCATGATCCGTGCGCGGGCGTGGAGTTTTGATGAAGCCGAACGCATCGACCACGCCTTCTTCAAGCGCCGAATTCAGACCGCGCTGGATCTGCGCACCCGGCTGCCCATTCGCAGCAATGGGGTGCGCCTGATCCATGGCGAAGCCGATGGACTGCCCGGCCTGATCGTGGACCGCTACGCCGATGTCCTGAGTGTGCAATTTCTGTCGGCCGGCACTGAGCGGTGGAAGCAGGCGATTGCCGACATTTTGGTGGAGCGCACCGGCGTGGCTGCCGTGTATGAGCGGTCGGACTCCGGTGTGCGCACGCTCGAAGGCTTGCAGCCGGTGGCGGGCTGGCTGCGCGGTCAGGATGCCGCTGCCGCCTCTTCGGGAGGTGCCACACCACCCACCGAGGTCACCATCGATGAGCACGACTGGAAGCTCACCCTGGACGTGGCCGAGGGCCACAAGACCGGCTTTTATTTGGATCAGCGTGACAACCGCATGCGCTTTGCGCAGTGGGTGCGGCAGTTTGCTTGCAAACGGGTGTTGAACGGTTACTGCTACACCGGTGGGTTTTCGGTGGCGGCGTTGGCCGGTGGTGCCACTGAAGTTGTGAGCGTGGATTCTTCGGCGCCTGCCCTGGCGCGCGCCTCGGCCCATGTCGCGCTAAACGGGTTTGAGGCGGCTCGCCATCGGGCCTTGGACGCCGACGTGAACCAGACCCTGCGTGAGGCGATCAAGCAAGGTGAGCGGTATGACGCCATCGTGCTGGACCC